>NZ_JFJV02000264.1:0-85251 GCF_000611145.1 Cupriavidus sp. SK-3
TCAACGACCTGCGCAAGACCGGTGTGGCGACGCTGCTGATCGAGCAGAACGCACGCGCGGCGCTGCAGGTGGCGGACTATGGGTATGTGATCGAGACGGGGGATATGGCAATGGAGGGGCCGGCGGCGGAACTGGCGGCGAATCCGAAGGTGATCGAGACGTATCTGGGGCTGGCGAAGAAGGCGGCCTAGGCCTTATCGATTGTCAGAATTTATACGACGAATAATGACGGGCACTGCCCGTCATTATTATTTGTGGGTTGGATGGCGAGAAGCCGGACTCCCACGGAAGTGTTCTTGATCCAGGGTTAGCGAGGGGTTAGCGCAGCGATAGGTACGCTATGTATCTACGGAAGGAATGTAAATGCGCACACGGCTTGGTGCTTAATTCATTTTGTAGATATATCTGCGCCAAGAGGCGAATAACTATTCGGTGAACAAAAATAACTTACAGAATTCTGACTTTTGTTATTTGTCTGGTGAATTTTCCTGATTGGCCTGCAGCACGTCGGGATCTTGCGCTGCCATGCCAAGTAGCCACGCGCGAAACTTGGCAAACGCGGGATGGTCCCGCCTCTCTCTTGGCACACACAGAAAGTACCCCCGCGTCAGCCTGATCGGCAAATCGAACGGCGCCACCACGAGCCCCGCGGCAATCTCATCCCGTACCAGACAGCGCTGCAGCACGGCCACGCCCATGTCCGCCTTGACCGCCTGGACCAGAATCGAGACCTGGTCGAAGCCCGTGGCAAGCGCCGGCGCAGCACTGGGTACGCCTGCCGCGGACAGCCAGTGTTGCCAGTTGGCAGGGGCGGTGGTGTGGTAGAGCAAGGGTTCTTGCAGCAGTTCTGCCGGCTGTGACCATCGCCCAGCCTCATGGCGGGCGCGGGCCCGGTCGGGATGGCAGATGGGTACCATTTCGCTGCCGATCACGTAGTCGCATTGCAGGCTTGGCCAGCGGTCCGGGGTGCCGGCCAGGATTGCGGCATCCGGCGCCGGGCCTGTGAAATCCTCGTTGCGCCGGTAGGGCACAAAGTCCAGGCGGATCTCGGGGTAGCGACGGTGGAAATCCGGCAGCCTTGGTATCAGCCATACGCTGGCCAGCGTGGGCACTGCGGACAGCGTGAGGTGATGCTGACGGTCGCGAGAGAGCAGGGCGGCGCTGGCGTGCTCAATGGCTGCCAGCGGGCCGGCCACCGAGTCGAGCAGTTGCCGGCCGGCATCCGTCAGGGTCAGGCGATGCGCATTGCGCTGGAGAAGGGGCTGGCCGAAGTGCGATTCGAGACGGGCAATGGCGCGGCTGATCGCCCCCTGGGTGACACACAGATCCTCGGCCGCACGCGTAAAGCTGCCTAGCCGCGCGGCGGCGACAAAGGCATGCAGTTCGGACATCGAGGGCGAGCGTAGCCGCATTGGGGGAGGGCGGAGCCGAGAATGAGCTTTGGTAATGCAACCGTGCAATATAGTCGTTTGTGCGGACCCGGTAAACTGCCGACACTTGGCCACCTTCCCATATAACGCCAAGGAGAAAACCCCCATGATCCGAGCCAGTTTGCCGCGCCGGCATTTCGTCCTGTCCTGCCTGGCGGCATGTGCCAGTCTCTGCGCCGCAGGTGGCGTGTTCGCACAGGCCAATTATCCGAACCGCCCGATCCGCCTGATCGTACCGTTTGCCGCTGGCGGTTCGACGGACCTGTCGGCGCGCCTGGTGGCGGAGTTCGGCGGCCGCGAGCTGGGCCAGTCGATCGTGGTGGAGAACAAGGGCGGTGCCGGCGGATCGCTCGGCATGGAGCAGGTTGCGCGCGCGGCACCGGATGGATACACCATCGGCATGGCTACCGTCAGCACGCACGGCTCCAACCCAGCCGTGTACCCAAAACTGAATTACGACCCGATCAAGGATTTCGCGCCGGTCACCAATGTGGTGGCGATCCCCAGTGTGTTCGCCGTGCATCCCAGCGTGCCGGCGAAGACCATGCAGGAGTTCGTTGCCCTGGTCCGTGCCAACCCCGGCAAATACAGTTTTGCTTCGCCGGGTGCGGGCTCGCTGGGCCATGTGAATATCGAGAACTTCATGATGCTGGCCAAGATCGACCTGCTGCACGTACCGTACAAGGGCGCCGGCCTGGCACTCAACGATGTGGTGGCGGGGCAGGTCAATGCGATCACCGACAACCTGTCGTCCACGCTGCCCCACGTGAAATCCGGCCGGCTGCGCGCGCTCGCCGTGCTGGGCGCTGCTCGTTCACCGCAGCTGCCCAATGTGCCGACCTACGCGGAACTGGGCTACAAGGAGATGGGGGATGGCGGTTGGTTCGGCATCGTGGCACCCGCGGGCACGCCGCCGGCTATTGTCGAGAAGCTCAACCGCGCCATACACAAAGCCATGCAGAACCCGGAGTTCAAGCGCAAGGTGGAAGAGTCCGGCGGCACGCTCGTGCCGACCACGCCGGATGGCTTCAAGGTGCAGATCCAGCAGGCCATGACGCGCTATGCGCGCGTCGCCAAGGCGGCCAATATCAAACTGGATTGATGGCATGAACGATAGCTTCGAACCCTTTGTCCAGTCCGCGCCGCAGGATCAGGCCTTGCCGCTGGTTTGCGATTCGCCGCACAGCGGCACGTGCTACCCGCAGGACTTCGGTGCGGCCATCCCGCTGCAGCGTCTTCGGAGCGGCGAGGACACCCACGTGGAATCGCTGTGGGAAGCCGTGCCTCGGATCGGCGGCACGCTGATCGCCGCGAATTTCCCCCGCGTCTATATCGATCCCAATCGTACGCTTGAAGATCTGGATCCCGAGCTGCTGGATGGCACCTGGCCTGAGCCGCTGGCGCCAGGTGAAAAGACACGCCTGGGCTATGGACTGATCTGGCGCAATGTGGATGCAGCCACGCGGATCTACGACCGCAAGCTCTCGCTGCAAGAGGTACGCAGCCGGATCGATCGATACTACCGCCCTTACCATCAGGCACTATCGGCGGCAGTGGAGGGGGCCTACCAGCGCTTCGGTGCCGTCTGGCATCTGAACCTGCACTCCATGCCGAACAATGCCTATGAGCGGCTCAAGATCCAGAGTCCGCATCCACTGGCGGACTTCGTGCTGGGCGATCGCGACGGCACGACCTGCGAGCCGGATTTCGTCGCGCTAGTGGAATCCGAATTGCGGGCGCTTGGCTATACGGTGGCGCGTAACGATCCGTACAAAGGCGTGCAACTGATAGCGCAAATTGGGCGCCCCGCCGAGCGGCGTAACAGCTTGCAGATCGAGATTCGCCGACCGCTGTATATGGATGAGGCAACGCGCGAGCGCAGCGCCGGGTTCGGCCAGCTTCAGGCGGATCTGGGCCGACTGGTCGAACGCATCGCCAGCTACCTGCGAGAGCAGGGCGGGGCATGATGCGTAGACGCTAATCCAGTCAGTATCCAAGCCGGGCCATCGAGCCCGGCTTTTTTGTTTCACGTGGAACACACCCGAGTTATTCATGCGGCATGTTTCACGTGAAACATGCCGCGGTGCAGGGACGCCACAGCGAATGCCGCTATAATTCGGCATCCCGATTCATTTCCCGCCAGCCTCCCGGAGGAGGTGCCTCCATGCTTTACCCAAAAGAATTCGATGTCATTGTTGTCGGCGGCGGCCACGCCGGCACGGAAGCCGCGCTCGCCGCGGCTCGTATGGGCTGCCAGACGCTGCTGCTGAGCCATAACATCGAGACCCTTGGCCAGATGAGCTGCAATCCGTCGATCGGCGGCATTGGCAAGGGCCATCTCGTCAAGGAAGTGGATGCAATGGGTGGCGCCATGGCGGCCGCCACGGATGAGTCGGGCATTCAGTTCCGCATCCTGAATTCCAGCAAAGGCCCGGCCGTTCGCGCCACCCGTGCCCAGGCCGACCGCGTGCTGTATCGCAAGGCGATCCGTACCCGGCTGGAAAACCAGCCGAACCTCATGCTGTTCCAGCAGGCCGTGGATGACCTCGTGGTGGAAGGAGACCGCGTGGTCGGTGCCGTTACTCAGGTTGGCATTACCTTCCGCGCGCGCGCGGTTGTGCTGACGGCCGGCACCTTCCTCGACGGCAAGATTCACGTGGGGCTGGATAACTACACCGGCGGACGTGCAGGCGATCCTGCGTCGGTATCGCTGTCTGTGCGGCTGAAGGAACTCAAGCTGCCCCAGGGCCGCTTGAAGACCGGTACGCCGCCGCGCATTGATGGCCGCACCATCGACTTCTCCGTGATGGAGGAACAGCCCGGCGATCTCGACCCGGTGCCTGTGTTCTCCTTCCTGGGCCGTGCCGAACAGCACCCGCAGCAATTGCCGTGCTGGATCACGCATACCAATGGCCGAACCCACGACATTATCCGCGGCGGCCTTGATCGTTCGCCGATGTACACCGGCGTGATCGAAGGGGTAGGGCCGCGCTACTGCCCCAGCATTGAAGACAAGATCCACCGCTTCGCAAGCAAAGACAGCCACCAGATTTTCCTGGAGCCGGAAGGGCTGACGACCAACGAGTTCTATCCCAACGGGATCTCCACCAGCCTGCCGTTCGACGTGCAACTCGCCTTGGTGCACTCGATCCGTGGCATGGAGAACGCGCATATCCTGCGCCCAGGGTACGCTATCGAGTACGACTACTTCGATCCGCGTGCCCTGAAGGCCTCGCTGGAGTCCAAGGCGATCCGCGGGCTGTTCTTCGCGGGCCAGATCAACGGCACGACTGGTTACGAGGAGGCGGCGGCCCAGGGCCTGCTGGCTGGTATCAATGCCGGGTGTTTCGTGAAGGAGCGCGAGGCCTGGACTCCCCGGCGGGACCAGGCCTATCTTGGGGTTCTGGTCGACGATCTGATCACCCGCGGGGTCTCGGAACCGTACCGAATGTTCACCAGCCGCGCGGAGTTCCGTTTGAGCCTGCGCGAAGATAATGCCGATATGCGATTGACCGAGGCTGGTCGGGCGCTTGGTGTTGTCGATGATGTGCGCTGGGATGCATTTAACCGGAAACGCGATGCTGTTTCACGTGAAACAGAGCGATTGAAGGGGACCTGGGTCAATCCGAGCCTGCTGCCCGAGGCGGATGCGGTGCCGCTGCTCGGCAAGGCGATCGAGCGCGAGTACAACCTCGCCGACCTGCTGCGCCGTCCGGCCGTTACGTACGACGCACTGATGGCACTGCAGGATGGCAAGTTCGCGCCGGCCCAGCCGCTGGATACCGATCCCCTGCTGGTCGAGCAGATTTGCGAGCAGATCGAGATCGGCATCAAGTATCACGGCTACATCGCACGCCAGGCTGCGGAGGTGGATAAGCTGGAAGCCAACGAATCCACCCGCTTGCCAGAAGACTTCGATTACACGGAAGTGCGCGGCCTGGGCATTGAGGTCGGCCAGAAACTGAACCAGCACCGGCCGGAGACACTCGGCCAGGCATCGCGTATTTCCGGCGTGACGCCGGCGGCGATTTCACTGCTGCTGGTCCATCTGAAGAAAAAGGGCATGGGGCGTACCAAGTCCGGCTCCAGCCAAGAGGCCGCCTGAGTGAGGAACCAACGTTACGCCGCCGTGGACGATGCCGACCAGCGCCGTCGGCTGGAAGCCGGCCTGTCCGCCATCGGGCTGGCTCTCTCCGCGCCACAGATCGACCAGTTGTTTGCCTACCTCGCGCTGCTGCGCAAATGGAACGGCGTCTATAACCTGACCGCCATCCGTCACCCTGACGAGATGCTCACCCACCACATGCTGGATTCGCTCGCCGCCGTGCCGGCGCTGGCGGAGGCGGCTCGCGCCGCCGTGGTGGAGGAGGGCGCGCGCCGCCGGGTGCTCGACGTGGGTTCGGGCGGCGGCATGCCCGGCCTGCCGCTTGCCATCGCCTGTCCCGATGTATCGGTGCTGATGGTCGATATCGTGCAAAAGAAGACAGCCTTCCTCACGCAGTGCCGGGCACAGCTCGGATTGTCCAATGCCGCTGCCCATTGGGGGCCGGTCGAGAAGCTGGAGGACAACAAGGGCTATGCGGTGATCACCTCGCGCGCATTTGCCGAGCTGAGCGATTTCGTCTCGCTCGCCGGCCACCTGCTGGCGCCGGGCGGCAAGCTGATAGCAATGAAGGGCGTTTATCCCCAGCCCGAGATCGATCGCATGGAAGCGGCCGGGCTGATGGCACAGTGGCAGGTCGAGGCAATACCGCGCCTGACCGTGCCGGAGCTGGACGCAGAGCGTCACCTGGTGGTGCTGTCGCGCCGCTGACCCGGCCGGTGGTTGTCGCCGGCGCCCACCCCCGGCAGGTTGAAATCAAGCAGGAGCAGCAGGAGCATATGGCCAAGGTATTCGTGATCGCAAACCAGAAGGGCGGCGTCGGCAAGACCACCACCACGGTGAACCTTGCCGCCGGCCTGGCGGCACAGGACCAGCGCGTGCTGCTAGTCGACCTCGATCCCCAGGGCAACGCCTCGATGGGATCCGGCATCGACAAGCAGTCGCTCGAACACAGCGTCTATCAGGTGCTGGTCGGGCTGTCCACGGTGAAACAGGCGCGCCAGCACTCCGAGTCCGGCAAGTACGATGTGTTGCCTGCCAACCGTGAACTGGCCGGTGCGGAGGTGGAGCTGGTCGAGCTGGATCAGCGTGAGCGCCGGCTCAAGAACGCCCTTGCCGAAGTCGATGACGAGTACGATTTCGTGCTGATCGATTGCCCGCCCTCGCTCTCCCTGCTGACCCTCAACGGCCTCTGCGCGGCCAACGGCGTGATCGTGCCGATGCAATGCGAGTACTTCGCGCTGGAAGGGCTGTCCGATCTGGTCAACACCATCAAGCAGGTGCACGCCAACCTCAATCGCGACCTGAAGGTGATTGGCTTGCTTCGTGTGATGTTTGATCCACGTGTGACCTTGCAGCAGCAGGTGTCCGCCCAGCTTGAGTCGCATTTTGGCGACAAGGTGTTCAAGACCGTCATCCCGCGCAATGTGCGGCTGGCGGAAGCACCGTCCTACGGCGTACCCGGCGTGGCCTTCGATCCGTCCTCCAAAGGCGCCAAGGCTTACCTCGACTTCGGCGCGGAAATGATCGCGCGCGTCAAGCAACTCGGCTAAGCGCCGGGCCTGAGATTCACGTATACAGGATACCGAGATGAGCACCGTGAAGAAGAAGGGCCTGGGCCGCGGACTGGAAGCCTTGCTGGGTGGGCCGGCTGAAATTGTCGATGCCGTCAAGCAGGAGGGCGCGCCTTCGGTGCTGCGTCTGGACCAGCTCCAACCCGGCAAGTACCAGCCGCGTACGCGTATGGATGAGGGCGCGCTGCAGGAGTTGGCCGCGAGCATCCGCTCCCAGGGTCTGATGCAGCCCATCCTGGTGCGTCGCGTGGCCGAGCCGGATCGCTACGAGATCATTGCCGGGGAGCGGCGCTTCCGCGCCTCCAAGATCGCCGGGCTCGACGAGGTGCCGGTGCTGGTCAAGGACGTGGCAGACGAAGCCGCCGCCGCGATGGCGCTCATCGAGAATATCCAGCGCGAAGACCTCAATCCGCTGGAAGAAGCGCAAGGCATCATGCGCCTGGTGCGCGAGTTCAATTTCACGCACGAGCAGGCGGCGGAATCGGTAGGGCGCTCGCGCAGCGCGGTATCCAACCTGCTGCGTCTGCTGAACCTCGCCCAGCCGGTACAGACCATGCTGATGGCGGGCGATCTCGACATGGGGCACGCGCGCGCGTTGCTATCCGTCGACGGCGCCAACCAGATCACGCTCGCCAATCAAATCATTAATAAGCGATTGTCGGTGCGCGAGACCGAAAAGCTGGTAGCCTCCACCCTCAAGCCCCTGGACCTCAGGTTGCAGAAACCAAACAACGGCGCGCCGGCGCGCGACGTGACGCGCCTTGAGGAAGAACTATCCGACGTGCTTGGCTTGCCCGTGCAGATCAAGCTGGGCACGCGCGGCAAAGGCCAGCTCACCATCCACTTCACCAGCAACGATGCGCTCGACGGTGTGCTGACACGCCTTCGCGAGCCCGGCGAGAGCCAGTCTCCCGCCTGAGCGGGCTTCCCAAAAATAGTGCGCGATTAACGGCCGGGCTGCGTGGTTTTAGTGCCACGGGCCGGCCGCGATGATCCCTTCGTAAGCGTCACGCAAGGGCGTTAAACGATCATGGTGCGTCGCTGTCCCAAGGCGCTTCAATTACCTGGCGCGTTATTGGAGGCGGTCGGTCGCGCGCGCACGATGGGCGCGTGGAAATTGCAAGCGCAATGCGGACTGTTGCAAGGAGTCTGTAAGCAGATTGACTCGCATGGTGCATTCCTCGTAAAATCGTGCGGTTTGAATTCCGGCCGGTTCAGAAAAGTTCCGGGTCGGATTAAACAACAAGCAGAGGCAATACGCAGGTGGTTTCAGATCGTCATGATGCTGGTCAGGATAAAGACCGGCAGCCGCGTAATGCACGTCAAGCCGCACGTGAAGTCGCACGTAATGCAGCCTGGGAAACCTGGGACGGCGACGAGGCAGAGCGCGAGGAAGAGGCGGTCGATCCGCTGTCGCGCGTCGAGGCGGAAACGCTGTTCGGCGAGCGCGCGCTGCGCCCTTCGCGCATGACGCCCGGCAGGGTCGTGCTGGCGCAGGTGGCGGTTACTGTTTTGTCGGCCATTGCCTGGCGACTGTTTGCCGGCGGCAACGCCGGCGCGGCGGGTTGGTCCGCACTATTTGGTGGCACGGTATGTTTCGTGCCCAGCGGCTTCTTCGCCTTGCGCCTCTGGATGTCGCGCGAGCGTCCCTCGATCAGCGGGCTTGTGGTCGGCGAGGCGATCAAGGTGTTTGCCACCGCCGCACTGTTTGTGCTGGTGGTGGTGCTGTACAGCGAGTTGCGCTGGGTTCCGATGCTGGTCACGTTCCTGCTTGCGCTCAAGACCTACTGGGTGGCGCTGGCGATTCGCTGAGGGCGTGCCTCAGGGCAAAGTGGCCAGGCGCAGTAGATCGAATAAGTGTGCTTCCTGTCGAAGTGGGGCACGAAAACAGAATATCAAGAGTTTTTTGGCGTGGCGCGTCACAACAGTGAAGCGCGGCGCAGATAAGGTTCAAACGAGCTTGCCCGCGGTGACCAGCAAATCATGCTGAAGGCGGTGCAAGAAGCGTACCGGCAAAATGCCGGCAACTGGTTTCGCAATATTACGGTTCGTTTCGACATGTCAGCTGCTCAAGGCGCCGAACAGGCCCTCACCCCCTCCGGCTATATCGCCGAACACTTGCAGAATCTCAACTCGGTCGGCGGCAAGCAAGCCTCCGTGGTTGACTTCAGCGTCCTCAACTACGACACCGTGTTCTGGTCGGTACTGTGCGGCGCCATCGCCTGCCTGTTCCTGTACGCCGCAGCGCGCCGCGCCACCGCCGGCGTGCCGGGCCGTTTCCAGGCATTCGTCGAAATGATCGTCGAGATGGTCGACGACCAGGCCAAGGGCATCATCCACGGCGACCGTTCCTTCATTGCTCCGCTGGCGCTGATGGTGTTCTGCTGGATCACCGTGATGAACGCCGTCGACTTGATCCCGGTCGACTGGGTCACCGGCCTGAACGGCCTGCTGGGCATCTTCCACATCCACCTGCCGCACCATCGTGCCGTTGCCACGGCCGACCTGAACGGTACGCTGGGCATGTCATGCGCCGTGCTGGTGCTGATGATTTACTACAGCTTCAAGATCAAGGGCGTGGGCGGTTTCGCACATGAGCTGCTGTCGGCCCCGTTCGGCGCCAAGTGGTACCTGGCCCCGTTCAACCTGGTCCTGAACCTGATCGAATTCCTGGCCAAGGCGGTTTCGCTGGGCATGCGGTTGTTCGGCAACATGTACGCCGGCGAACTGGTGTTCCTGCTGATCGCGCTGCTGGGTTCCATCTGGACGTTCAGCGCGGACCTGTCCGCGCTGGGCTTCGTCGGTCACGTACTGGCCGGTGCTGTCTGGGCGATCTTCCACATTCTGATCGTTTTGCTCCAGGCCTTTATTTTCATGATGCTGACGCTGGTGTACATCGGCCAGGCTCACGATCACCACTGATTTTCAAGTTTTCGGTTTTTCGGTTTTTTGGTTCTAAGTCTCTTCTCAATTAAAGGAGTCGTCATGCAAGCATATCTCGCCAACATCCAGGGTCTGACCGCCATCGGTATCGGCATCATCATCGGTCTGGGCGCAATCGGCGCCTGCCTGGGTATCGCCCTGATGGGCGGCAAGTACATCGAAGCGTGCGCACGTCAGCCCGAGCTGATGAACCCGCTGCAGACCAAGATGTTCCTGCTGGCTGGCCTGATCGACGCGGCATTCCTGATCGGTGTTGGTGTTGCAATGCTGTTCGCATTCGCCAACCCGCTGCTGGCTGTCATCAAGTAATTCTTTTCGGTCTGCATGATGCTGACGGGCGGCGCGGGCCACTTAGCCTGGCCGCCCTTGCGCATTTATCTGTAGTTTGATTACCGAAAGGAACACACCATGAATCTGAACGCAACGTTTCTTGCGCAGATGGTCGTGTTCTTCATCCTGTGGTGGGTAGTTGCCAAATTCATTTGGCCGCCGCTGGTGAAGGCGCTCGACGAACGCGCAAAGAAGATCGCCGATGGCCTCGCCGCCGCCGAAAAAGGCAAGGCTGAGCTCGAACTCGCCAACAAGCGTGTGGACCAGGCCATGGCCGAAGCCCGCACCGAAGGTGCCCAACGCGTCGCCGACGCCGAGAAGCGCGCCCAGTTGACGGCTGACGAGATCAAGCAGAACGCCCAGGCAGAAGCCGCACGCATCATTGCCCAGGCCAAGGCCGAAGCCGATCAGCAAGTTACCCGCGCGCGCGAGCAATTGCGCGACCAGGTCGCCGTGCTGGCCGTCAAGGGTGCCGAGCAGATCCTCAAGCGCGAAGTGAACGCGCAGGTCCACGCGGATCTGCTCAATCAACTCAAGGCTGAGCTCTAATCATGGCTGAAACCGCAACCATTGCCCGTCCCTACGCAGAGGCGCTGTTCCGCGTCGCGACCGAGTCGAGCGGCAATCTGGATGCATGGTCCGAGCTGGTGTCGGAAATGGGGCAAGTTGCCGCCAATCCCGACATGAAGGCGGTGGCTGGCGATCCGAACGTGCAAGGCGACAAGCTGACCGCACTGTTCCTGTCGGCCCTGAAGTCTCCGGTCAACGACGAAGCCAAGCGCTTTGTCAGCCTGCTGGTGGCTAACCACCGCCTGTCGGTATTGCCGGAAATCGCCGAGCAGTTCCATGCGCTCAAGAACGACCGTGAAGGGTCGGCAGATGTCGAGATCACGAGTGCCTTCCCTATCGAGGGCGCAACCCTGACCGACCTCGTCGCCTCACTCGAACGCAAGTTCGGCCGCAAGCTGCAGCCTTCGGTTGCGGTGGACCCGTCGCTGATTGGCGGCGTGCGCGTCAAGGTCGGCGACGAAGTGCTCGACACCTCCGTGCGTGCGCGCCTGGCAGCAATGCAAGTGGCGCTGACCGCATGATGCGCGTAAGCGCGCATACCGGCCGACGGATTGAAGAATTAGGAGCATTGTGATGCAACTGAACCCCTCAGAAATCAGCGAGCTGATCAAGTCCCGCATCTCGGGTCTTGGCGCTGACGCTGAAGTGCGCAACACCGGCACGGTGATTTCCGTGACCGATGGTATCTGCCGCGTGCACGGCCTGTCCGGCGTGATGCAGGGCGAGATGCTGGAATTCCCCGGCAACACCTTCGGCCTCGCGCTGAACCTCGAGCGCGACTCTGTCGGCGCCGTGGTGCTGGGCGACTACGAACACATTTCCGAAGGCGACCCGGTCAAGTGCACCGGCCGCATTCTGGAAGTGCCGGTTGGCAAGGAACTGCTGGGCCGCGTGGTCAACACGCTGGGCCAGCCGATCGACGGCAAGGGCCCGATCAACGCCAAGGAATTTGACGTGATCGAGAAGGTTGCCCCTGGCGTGATCGCACGCCAGTCGGTTAGCCAGCCGGTGCAGACCGGCCTGAAGTCGATCGACGCGATGGTGCCGATCGGCCGTGGCCAGCGCGAGCTGATCATTGGCGACCGCCAGACCGGCAAGACCGCCGTCGCTGTCGACGCCATCATCAACCAGAAGGGCAAGGGCGTTTTCTGCGTCTACGTGGCAATCGGTCAGAAGGCTTCGACCGTGAACAACGTGGTGCGCAAGCTCGAAGAGCTGGGCGCGATGGAGTACACCATCGTGATCGCGGCAACGGCTTCGGACTCCGCCGCCATGCAGTACCTGGCTGCCTACGCCGGCTGCACGATGGGCGAGTACTTCCGTGACCGCGGCGAAGACGCGCTGATCGTCTATGACGACCTGACCAAGCAAGCCTGGGCCTACCGCCAGGTGTCGCTGCTGCTGCGCCGCCCGCCGGGCCGCGAAGCCTACCCCGGCGACGTGTTCTACCTGCACTCGCGTCTGCTCGAGCGCGCAGCCCGCGTGAACGCCGACTACGTCGAGAAGTTCACCAAGGGTGCCGTGACCGGCAAGACCGGCTCGCTGACCGCGCTGCCCGTGATCGAAACGCAGGCTGGCGACGTGTCCGCCTTCGTGCCGACCAACGTGATCTCGATCACCGACGGCCAGATCTTCCTGGAAACCGACCTGTTCAACGCCGGTATCCGCCCCGCAATCAACGCCGGTATCTCGGTGTCGCGCGTTGGTGGTGCCGCCCAGACCAAGGTCATCAAGAAGCTGTCCGGCGGTATCCGTACCGACCTGGCCCAGTATCGTGAACTGGCTGCGTTCGCGCAGTTCGCCTCCGACCTGGACGATGCCACCCGCAAGCAGCTCGAACGCGGCCGCCGCGTGACCGAACTGCTCAAGCAGGCTCAATACCTGCCGCTGCAGGTGTGGCAGGGGGGCGCGGCGCCGTGCGCGGCCNCCCTGCCGCTGCAGGTGTGGCAGCTGGCCGCGTCGCTGTACGCAGCCAACAACGGCTTCCTCGACAACGTGGAAGTGAAGGACATTCTCGCGTTCGAGAAGGGCCTGCACGACCATCTGAAGACCAAGTACGCCGACCTCATCAACCGCATCGAAGATACCAAGGATCTGTCGAAGGAAGATGAAGCCACGCTGCGTGCCGCGATCGAGGATTTCAAGAAGTCCGCCGCGTTCTAACCGCGCAATTCCACGAAACTGCGCCGGCGCCGTTGCCATGACGGTGCCGCCGCAGCACGAATGGAGAGGAAGATATGGCCGGAACGAAAGAAATTCGAACCAAGATCAAGAGCGTGCAAAACACGCGCAAGATCACCAAGGCGATGGAGATGGTCGCCGCGTCCAAAATGCGCAAGGCGCAGGAACGGATGCGTAACGCCCGTCCTTACGCCGAGAAAGTGCGCAATATCGCGGCGCACCTGGCTTCAGCCAACCCCGAGTTCAAGCACCCCTTCATGGTGGCGCGCGACATCAAGCGCGTCGGCATGATCGTGGTGACGACCGACAAGGGGCTGTGCGGCGGCATGAACACGAACGTGCTGCGCGCGGTGACCAATGAGCTGCGTGAGCTGCAAGGCCGCGGCGTGCAGGTGCAAAGCACCGCCATTGGTTCCAAGGGCATGCAGTTCCTGGGCCGCATCGGCGCCAAGGTGGTTTCGCACGTGGTGCAGCTCGGTGACACCCCGCATCTGGAAAAACTGATCGGTGCGATCAAGGTCCAGCTCGACGCCTACACCAATGGTGAGGTGGACGCTGTGTACCTGGCTTACACCAAGTTCATCAATACGATGAAGCAGGAGCCGATGGTGGAGCAGCTGCTGCCGCTCCCCGCCGACAAGTTTGCCCAGACCGAAGATGAAAAGCGCGCCTACTCGTGGGATTACATCTACGAGCCCGACGCCCAGACCGTAGTGGAAGAACTGTTGGTCCGCTACGTCGAAGCGCTGGTGTACCAGGCCGTGGCCGAAAACATGGCGTCCGAGCAGTCGGCGCGCATGGTGGCCATGAAGGCTGCATCCGACAACGCCAAGAACGTGATCGGCGAACTGCAACTGGTCTACAACAAGACCCGTCAGGCAGCGATCACCAAGGAACTGTCGGAAATCGTCAGCGGTGCCGCAGCCGTCTAAGGCGTCAAGTATTCAAGCTATCGGAGATACGAAATGAGTATCGGAAATATTGTGCAGTGTATTGGCGCCGTGGTGGACATCGAGTTCCCCCGCGACGCGCTGCCGAAGGTGTACGACGCGCTCGTGCTGGAAGAGAGCAACGAAGCCTCGTTCGCCGAGAAGGGCCTGACCTTCGAAGTGCAGCAACAGCTGGGTGACGGCGTGGTGCGTACCATTGCCCTGGGTTCGTCGGACGGCCTGCGCCGCGGCATGGCGGTGAAGAGCACCGGCGCCCCGATTTCGGTGCCGGTTGGTCAAGGCACCCTGGGCCGCATCATGGACGTGCTGGGTCGTCCCATCGACGATGCCGGCCCGATCGCATCGGACGAGCTGCGCGCGATCCACCAGAAGGCTCCGAAGTTCGACGAACTGTCGCCTTCGGTCGACCTGCTGGAAACCGGCATCAAGGTGATCGACCTGGTCTGCCCGTTCGCAAAGGGCGGTAAGGTTGGCCTGTTCGGTGGCGCCGGCGTTGGCAAGACCGTGAACATGATGGAGCTCATCAACAATATCGCCAAGCAGCACAGCGGTTTGTCGGTGTTCGCCGGTGTGGGCGAGCGTACCCGTGAAGGGAACGACTTCTACCACGAAATGAAGGACTCGAACGTTCTCGACAAGGTGGCCATGGTGTTCGGCCAGATGAACGAGCCGCCGGGCAACCGTCTGCGCGTGGCGCTGTCCGGCCTGACCATGGCCGAGAAGTTCCGCGACGAAGGCCGTGACATCCTGTTCTTCGTCGACAACATCTACCGCTACACGCTGGCCGGTACGGAAGTGTCCGCACTGCTGGGCCGTATGCCTTCCGCAGTGGGTTACCAGCCGACGCTGGCTGAGGAAATGGGCAAGCTGCAAGAGCGCATTACCTCGACCAAGACCGGCTCGATCACGTCGATCCAGGCCGTGTACGTGCCTGCGGATGACTTGACCGACCCGTCGCCTGCTACCACCTTCCTGCATCTGGACTCGACCGTCGTGCTGTCGCGTGACATCGCCGCGCTGGGTATCTACCCCGCCGTCGATCCGCTCGACTCGACCTCGCGTCAGCTCGACCCGCAAGTCGTGGGGCAGGAGCACTACGACGTGGCCCGTCGCGTTCAGCAAACGCTGCAGCGCTACAAGGAACTGCGCGACATTATCGCGATTCTGGGCATGGACGAACTGTCGCCGGAAGACAAGCAGGCTGTGTCGCGCGCTCGTAAGATCCAGCGTTTCCTGTCGCAACCCTTCCACGTCGCGGAAGTGTTCACGGGTTCGCCGGGCAAGTACGTGCCGCTGAAGGAAACCATCCGTGGCTTCAAGATGCTGGTGGACGGCGAGTGCGATCACCTGCCCGAGCAAGCGTTCTACATGGTCGGTTCGATCGACGAAGCCTTCGAGAAGGCCAAGAAGCTCCAGTAAGCGGCGTCTTTCGCTTTCAGCGCCGTAGTGGCGGTTGCCGCGGACAGCAATGTCGGCGGTGGCCGCGCTCAGCCTGAGCGCGGAATACTTGCTTCCTGGCAACGGGAAGCCGAAGCTTTCAGGGACTAAAGGAATTCACATGGCAACCATTCTTGTAGACGTCGTCAGCGCCGAATCGTCGATCTTCTCCGGTCAGGCGAAGTTCGTGGCGCTGCCGGGCGAGTCGGGCGAGCTGGGTATCCTGCCGGGCCATACGCCGCTGATTACGCGTATCCAGCCGGGCGCGGTGCGCATCGAGAAGGAAGACGGCAGCGAAGAGTTCGTGTTCGTGGCCGGCGGGATTCTCGAAGTCCAGCCCAAGCACGTCACCGTGCTGGCGGACACCGCGATCCGTGGCGGCGACCTCGACGAAGCCAAGGCGCAGGAAGCCAAGCGCGCCGCCGAGGAGCTGATGCAGAACCAGAGCAGCGATCTCGACCTGGCACGTGCGCAAGGCGAGCTGGCTGTTGCTACTGCGCAACTGGCTGCCATCGCGCGCCTGCGTCGGAAACGGTAAGAAGAAGCAGCACCGCCGCAGCTGTTGTTTTTTTGGCAGCGGCGAAAAAAAAGGCAGCCTCGCGGCTGCCTTTTTTGAATCCCAACGACTATTCTGTCGGCTCAGGACAAAAAAAAGCGCGCGGGCCGGGGAGGCTCCGCGCGGACGGGAAAATCCCTTCGAGGGGTCAATTCGAAGGAACGGGTAAGGTCCAGGTCAACCAACAGGCGCAAACCACTTTCTTGGTGGTCCAACATCCGGTCGGGCAGTATTGATCGCATTCAGACGATCCAACCAGCCAGAACCGGCACGCGCCAACATCATCTCAACCTGGTACACCGACCGCAGCATCGTCTGCGATCCGGTTAATCTAGGTGGGAATGCTTCCTTAGGCTTTCTTCAATGCGCCCTCCCTTTCTGTTTGGGGGAGGGAACGCCTTTCACAAAAACTGATTGTGTTAAAGCATTGTGGGGGAAACTTTTGGGGATGGCAGTAACAAAATGTATCGGTTTGCAAGAAGTTGAAAGCGCGGTAACTAAAAAAGCGTCTAAACAGGCGTTTTAGCGCGCATTGCATCTGCTCCGCCTCCAGGCGGCGGGAACATCACCACGTGGCGCGGGTCCGATAGGTTTCGCTGAACTCGCCATCCGCTTTGCGGTTCGGCCATCGATTGCCATGCCGCCTCACTCAGCCTTTTCCCCCGTCGCTCCTGGCTTCGCACATACCACGAGAGGCCTTGTCCAGCTTGGCATTGCGACGCTGTCAACCGCTTCTCTGTGTGCTGGTGGCCTTGCTTGCGCAGCCGAGTTGCAAGCGCCCAATGGCGTGCTGTGGCAGGGCGAGCTTGACGGCGGCGTGCAGGTAGCGCTGACGATTTTCCCGCGCGCCGGGACCGAGCGGGTCGAAGGAACGGCCCGTTACGATTCAATGCTTGCCGCCGCACCTCGTCAACTCGATGGCCAATTGACAGCGCAGCGGCGCCTGAGCTTGCGCGAGCGCGACGACGTCCAGGCGCCGGCTGAGTATCCCGAGCCCCGCGCTGGTGCACGTTTCGAGGGCACCGTCTCAGCCGATGGGCTGAGTGCAACCGGGCAGTGGATGAGTATCGACGGTACCCGCCGGCAGACACTAACGCTGACCCGCAAGGCGGTTTACCGCGAACGCACCGTGAAAGTGGCAGGCGCGCGACTTACCGAACGCTTTCCGGAGACTGGCCGTCCCCGACTCGATGCGCTGATTGCGTCGCTGCGTGACAGCGGATGCGGTGAGGGCGAGCACGAATGCCGCAGCGGGATCGAGCTGATGCGCCTCGACGGCGGCGCCGTCAGCCTGCTGCGTACCACCTGGCGCTATAACGGCGGTGCCCACGGCAGTCTCGACTTTGTCGGCGGTACCTGGCGGCGCGATACTGCCGAATCCGCATCAGCGGCATCCGCGGCGCCTGCCCGGTCTGTCTATACGCCTGTCCGGCTCGCAGACCTGCTGCAGCCGGGCGAGGCTTGCCTGCAAAAACTCAACGACGAACTGCAGGTCGAGTTGAAGCGGCAGGGCGCGGCCGAGCCCGAACGCGGCGCGCTCGATGTGCAAGCCCTGCGCGATACGCGCACTCCATTTACCCTGTACCGCGGTGGCCTGGTAATGCACTATGCGCCTTACGCGGTAGGGCCGTTTGCACAGGGCGCATACCAGGTGGCGGTGCCTTTCGCGCGGCTGGGCAGTTGTGCCCGCCCGGCTGCCACCGGCCGCGACAAATCCCCGGAAACCAACGAGAAGGAACAGACGTGAGCGAGATGCATCAGGCCATACACAGCATGCTGGCGATGAAGACCGTGGCTGTGGTTGGCCTCTCCGACCACCCCGACCGCGCCAGTCACGAAGTGGCTACCTTCCTGCAGCGCCACGGCTACCGCATCGTGCCGGTCAACCCGCGCCATGCCGGCGAGCGCATCCTGGGGGAAACCTGCCACGCCAGCCTGGCCGACGCCGCCGCGGTGCTGGCTGAGTCGGGGCAGCGTATCGAATGGGTCGATATCTTCCGTCGCGCCGCCGACGTGCCTCCGGTGGTCGAGGACGCCATCGCGATCGGCGCCCGCGGGGTCTGGTTTCAGCTCGGCATCGTCAATGACGTTGCCTTCGGCCGGGCCAGCGCCGCAGGCCTGCTGGCGGTGCAGGACCGCTGCAGCAAGATCGAGCTGATGCGCCTCGCGTCCTGATCCCGCTACACTAGCCGGTCAAGCACAGACCAGACAAATTCCATTCGCAAGCAGCCATGGCCATCGATCCCCAGCTCCTCGACTACTATCGCCGTCTCGCCGAGCGCTACGCCGGCCAGCCCGCACCGGCCGATGCGGCGGGCCGCCGCGCACGCTTCGCCGAGATCGCAGCCACCTCGATCATGCCGGATCCGGAAGGCATCGTTGCCTCCGATCTGGAGATCCCGCTGCCGGGCCGCACCCTGGCCGCGCGCCTGTTCCGGCCCGAGGCCGTGGCCGAGCCGCGCCTGATCGTCTACTTCCATGGTGGCGGCTGGGTGGTCGGCTCGCATGACACGCACCACAGCGTGGCGGCGCTGCTGGCTGCCGACACGGGCTGCGCGGTGGCGAGCGTGGATTACCGGCTGGCGCCGGAATTTCCATTTCCGGCGCCTTGCGACGACGCGCTGGAAGCCGTCCTGTGGTTCGCCGAGCAGCGCGTGCGCTTGCACCTGGACGCGGGCTTCCTGGCCGTGGCTGGCGACAGTGCGGGCGGCCACCTGGCGGCGCAGGCGGCACGCTGGGCCAATGCGCATGCGCGTCCGGGCCTGGTCAACGCCCAGATGCTGGTCTATCCCGTGACGGCCCCGGTGCTGGCGACCGAAAGCTATCGCGCCTTCGCGGATGGTCCCGGCCTCACACGCGACGAAATGGCCTGGTTCTGGACCGAATTCATCGGTGCCGGGCGCCTCGCCGAAGGCGCCGCCATCGAAGACACGCGCATCCACCTGATGGGCGCAGCACCGAAGCACCTGCCGCCGGCCAGCGTAGTGATGGTCGCCGCTCACGATGTGCTGCGTGACGACGGCCTGGCCTATGCCGATTACCTGGTGCGCTACGGCGCACCGGTGATCACGCTGGAAGCGAGCGGCATGACGCACGGCTTTGCCCGCCTGCAGCCCGATGTCCCGCGCGCGCGCGAATGGATGCGCCGCGCCGCGCAGGCCTTCAAGGAACTGGCGGCCGATATCTGAGCAGGCGGCCCCGGCAGAGGGGCCGCCGGAGCCGCCGGGCATCGCCTATCGTCCCGAGCCAGCCACAAGACTGCCGGCAGCGACTGGCCATCCCGTAAAATGGCGGTCTTACGAGGATGACCATGACCGCATTGCAGAACGATACCTTCCTGCGCGCGCTGCGCCGGCAACCCACCGAGTACACCCCGCTGTGGCTGATGCGTCAGGCGGGGCGCTACCTGCCTGAATACAACGCCACGCGCGCTCGCGCCGGCAGCTTCCTCGGCCTGGCCAAGAACCCGGCCTACGCGACCGAAGTTACCCTGCAGCCGCTCGAGCGCTATCCGCTCGACGCGGCCATCCTCTTCTCCGACATCCTTACCGTGCCCGACGCCATGGGCCTGGGCCTGTCGTTCGCGCAAGGCGAAGGGCCGCGCTTCGCGCATCCCCTGCGTACCGAGGGCGACGTCAAGAAGCTGGCGGTGCCGGACATGGCCTCGCTCTCCTATGTGTTCGACGCGGTCAGCGAGATCCGCCGCGCCCTGGTGCAGGACGGCCGCCAGCGCGTGCCGCTGATCGGTTTCTCGGGTAGCCCCTGGACACTGGCCTGCTACATGGTGGAAGGCGCCGGCTCCGCGGATTTCCGCACGGTCAAGGCCATGATGTACAGCCGCCCGGACCTGATGCACCGCATCCTGGAGATCAACGCCGCGGCAGTCGCGGCCTACCTGAATGCGCAGATCGAGGCTGGCGCGCAGGCGGTGATGCTGTTCGATACCTGGGGCGGTACGCTGGCCGATGGCATGTACCAGGCCTTCTCGCTAGCCTATATGCGCCAGGTGCTGGCTGGGCTCAAGCGCGAGCACGACGGCCAGCAGGTGCCGGCCATCGTGTTCACCAAGGGCGGCGGCCTGTGGCTGGAAGAACTCACCGGCATCGGCGCCGACGCGCTGGGACTGGACTGGACGGTCAACCTGACCCAGGCGCGCCGCCGGACCGGTGGCAAGGTGGCCCTCCAGGGCAACATCGACCCCAATGTGCTGTTTGCGCCGGAGGCCGCGATTCGCGAGCAGGTGCGCGGCGTACTCGACAGCTATGCCGCCGGCGGCGGCAGCGACGGTCACGTTTTCAACCTGGGTCACGGGATTTCCCAGTTCACGCCGCCCGAGAATGTGACGGTGCTGGTGGACGAGGTACATCGCTACAGCCGGCAGCTGCGCGTCGCCGCGACGTGACAGGGGGGGCACGTCTTCCCGCCCGCCCAGGGCTGCCATCTGTGCGGCGCAGCGAGCAGGCCTCGCGCGCCGCGCAGGGCTGTCCGCGTGCCGGGTTAGGCTTGCAAGAAGCGCTGTCAAGTAAACTATTTTGCAATATTTCGTCCTTTCGGTGCTGGTTCGCGCTTGTCAAGGCTTGACTTATGCACATCAATGGGTTTTCCGCAGTGCAAGAGCGGGTTAGTCCTTAACTCATCTGAGGGGGGTCTGCAAGTCCTTGATTTACAAGGGATTGCATCCGGGCAAGGTCGGGTTGGAATGCCCATGGGAGCCTTGTTTCACGGGCGTTTGCGGGAACTCCGGGCGAGTTTTCAACAAAGTTATCCACAGGCGGTGCCCGAGGCCGGGAAAACCAGCCATCTATCATCGACTTAGGGGCACATTTGAAGCGTTACTTTAAGTTGATGTTGCGCCGCACACTTAATTTGGCCGAAAAGCGGCCTGGCGCCCGTCTGCACACGCTTCGGGCCTCTTTGCCCCATTGTGGAACGTACCTGCTGCTGCGCTCCGCGTCCGGGTCGGGAGGCGCAGTGTGATGTCCCCGGCGATCCCCGGGGAAGCCGGGTCGGCGGCGGCACCGGCAAGCGTTGCGGGCAGGGATGGTGCCCCGCTCGCCGTGGTGCAGGTGGCGCTCGATACGCCGGCCGACGACGTTTTCGACTACCTTGCCGGTCCCGAAGTACAGCCTGGCGATCTGGTGGCCGTGCCGTTTGGCCGCCGCATGCTGGTGGGCGTGGCGGTATCGCGTTCGGCGCACTCGGACGTACCTGCCGAGCGCCTGCGTCCCGTCGCCCAGCACCTGGACTGGCTGCCGCCGCTCGGCGCGCACTGGATCGCCCTGGCGGCGTTTGCCGCCCGCTACTATCATCGCTGCCTGGGCGAAGTCATGTTGCCCGCGCTGCCTCCGGCACTGCGCGAAGCCGACGGCTGGGCGCGGCTGGCCCTGCGTGCCCGCAGCGAACATTACCGCGTAGTCCCGGGGCAAGGCGCGGCCCTGCTGGCGGCGGTGCCGGCGCGTGCGCGTACGGTGCTGGCGCTGGCACAGGCGCTGGTAGCCGCCGCGGAGGACGGGCAGGCGGTATCCGCTGCCGAGGCGCGTGCGCTGTGCAGCGCCGCCCCGTCGCGCCTGGCTGAGTGGGCCGGGGCCGGCTGGGTGACCTCCGAGCGTGCCGACCAGCCTTTGCTGGGCACGCCTGCGGCAAGCGAGCCGTCTGCCGCGCCGCCGCTGCATGACGAGCAGCGCGTGGCCGTGGAGGCGATCGTGCAGGCCACGGGATTCTCACCTTTCCTGCTCCACGGCGTGACCGGCAGCGGCAAGACCGAGGTGTACCTGCACGCCATGGCCGAAGTGCTGGCGCGGGACGCGCAGGCGCAGGTACTGATGCTGGTGCCCGAAATCAACCTCACCCCGCAGTTGCAGGGCCGCATTGCCGCGCGTTTCCCGCATCTGCCGCTGGCGGTGCTGCACAGCGGCCTGGCCGACCAGGAGCGCACCCTGCAATGGCTGGCCGCGCACCGCGGCGAGGCCCGCATCGTGCTGGGCACGCGCCTGGCGGTCATGGCTTCGTTGCCGCACCTGGCGCTGATCGTGGTCGACGAGGAGCACGACACCTCCTACAAGCAGCAGGAAGGCCTGCGCTACTCGGCCCGCGACCTCGCGGTATGGCGTGCCAAGCAGCTTGGCGCCGCGGTGGTACTGGGCTCGGCCACGCCGTCGATGGAGTCCTGGTGGCGCGCCGAGCAGGGCACCTACCGCAAGCTGGTGCTGCGCGAGCGCGCCCAGACCGACGCCACGCTGCCCACGGTGCGCCTGATCGATATCAACCAGGAGCGCCAGCGCCAGCGCGCGCTCTACGAAGGCCTGTCGGTGCCTTTGCTCAACGCCATCGAGGCTCGCCTGAAGCGTGGCGAGCAGAGCCTGCTTTTTCTCAACCGGCGCGGCTATGCGCCGGTGCTCGCCTGCGACAGCTGTGGCTGGCTTTCCGGCTGCCCGCGCTGCTCGGCCTACCTGGTGCTGCACCGGCCGGAGCGCCGCCTGCGCTGCCATCACTGCGGGCTGGAATCACCGGTGCCGCATCACTGCCCGGACTGCGGCAACGTGGACGTCGCGCCGCTTGGGCGGGGCACCCAGCGCATCGAGGAGGCCCTGGCCGCGCGTTTCCCGCAAGCGCGCATTGCACGCATCGACGCCGATTCCACGCGCCGCAAGGGCAGCGCCCAGGCCATGTTCGACGAAGTGCACGCGGGCGAGGTCGACATCCTGGTCGGCACCCAGATGGTGGCCAAGGGACACGATTTCCAGCGTGTGACGCTGGTCGGCATCGTCCATCCCGACGCCGCCATGTTCAGCCATGATTTCCGCGCCGCCGAGCACTTGTTCGCCTCGCTGATGCAGGTGGCCGGCCGCGCCGGACGGGCAGGGCTGGCTGGCGAAGTACTGATCCAGACACGCTATCCCGACGCATCGGCATTGCAGGCATTGGTACGCCATGACTATGATGGATTCGCGGCCACGCAGTTGCGCGAGCGCCGGCAGGCCGGGTTGCCCCCGTTTGCTTACCAGGTGCTGGTCACGGCCGAGCATGCGCAGCTGGAACGCGCGCTGGCTTTCCTGCAAAGCGCGCGCAACCGCGCAGATGCATGCCCAATGGCACCGGAGGTGCAACTCCATGACCCGGTGCCGATGTCGATGGTGCGCGTATTTAACCGGGAGCGTGCGCAGATGCTGGTAGAGAGTACGTCACGCCTTGCACTGCAGCGGTTTATCAGCGAGTGGGTGCAAACTTTTGGTGATGCAATGGCCGATGCCAAGGGCGTGCGCTGGCAGCTGGAGATCGATCCGCTGCGAATTTGAGTCCGCTCCGGAACGCGCTGGGGCCAGCGCAGCGCCAGGTACGGTGCAACCCACATTTCCGGATTGGCATGAGTGGTTGTACCTAGTTGCACCTTTGGTTTGCCCCAGAGTATGATCGCGCCATCTGCAGGTTTCCTCGCGGTATCGGGAACCAGCGTTCGCGTCTTACGGAGAATCAAGCGCATGGCCACCACCACCCTTGGCGTCAAACTCGACGACGCCTCCCGCGAGCGCCTCAAGCGCGTTGCCCAGTCAATCGACCGCACGCCGCACTGGCTGATCAAGCAGGCAATATTTACGTATCTGGAGCAGGTCGAGCGAGGCAACGTCCCGCATGAGACCAGTGCCGCGGGCATGGGGGGCGAGGGTGCGGCGGATGGCGCCGACGGCTTCGATGCGGGGACCGGCGAAGGCGCGGTGCAACCCTTCCTGGAGTTTGCCCAGAGCGTGCAGCCGCAGTCTGTGCTGCGTGCCGCCATCACCGCTGCTTACCGCCGCCCGGAACCCGAGTGCGTGCCGGTGCTGCTGGAACAGGCCCGCCTGCCGCACCAACAGGCCGAAGCCGCCCTGGCCATGGCCCGGACCCTGGCCACACGGCTGCGCGAACGCAAGGTCGGCACGGGCCGGGAAGGGCTGGTACAGGGCCTGATCCAGGAGTTCTCGCTGTCCTCGCAGGAAGGCGTGGCGCTGATGTGCCTGGCCGAAGCGCTGCTGCGTATTCCCGACAAGGCCACCCGCGACGCGCTGATCCGCGACAAGATCAGCGGCGCCAACTGGCAGTCGCACCTGGGTCAGAGCCCGTCCGTATTCGTCAACGCCGCGACCTGGGGCCTGCTGTTTACCGGCAAGCTGGTGGCCACCCATACCGAGGCCGGCCTGTCCAAGGCGCTCACCCGCATCATCGGCAAGGGCGGCGAGCCGCTGATCCGCAAGGGCGTGGACATGGCGATGCGCCTGATGGGCGAGCAGTTCGTCACCGGCGAGACCATTTCCGAGGCGCTCGCCAACGCGCGCAAGTACGAGGCCGAGGGCTTCCGCTACTCCTACGACATGCTGGGCGAGGCGGCGATGACCGAGGCCGACGCGCAGCGCTACCTGGCCTCCTACGAGCAGGCCATCAACGCCATCGGCCAGGCCTCGCGCGGGCGCGGCATCTATGAAGGCCCCGGCATCTCGATCAAGCTTTCGGCCTTGCATCCGCGCTACAGCCGCGCGCAGCACGAGCGCGTGGTCAGCGAACTCTATGGCCGCCTCAAGTCCCTGACCCTGCTGGCCCGCCAGTACGACATCGGCATCAATATCGACGCCGAGGAAGCCGACCGCCTGGAAATCTCGCTCGACCTGCTGGAGCGCCTGTGCTTCGAGCCCGAGCTGGCTGGCTGGAACGGCATCGGCTTCGTGGTGCAGGGCTACCAGAAGCGCTGCCCCTTCGTGATCGACTACCTGATCGACCTGGCACGCCGCAGCCGCCACCGCCTGATGATCCGCCTGGTCAAGGGCGCTTACTGGGACAGCGAGATCAAGCGCGCCCAGGTGGACGGGCTGGAGGGTTATCCGGTCTATACCCGCAAGGTCTATACCGACGTGTCCTACGTGGCCTGCGCGCGCAAGCTGCTGTCGGTGCCGGACGCCATCTACCCGCAGTTCGCCACCCATAACGCCCACACGCTGGCGGCCATCTACCAGATCGCCGGCCACAATTACTATCCCGGCCAGTACGAGTTCCAGTGCCTGCACGGCATGGGCGAGCCGCTGTACGACCAGGTGGTCGGCCCGCTGGCCGACGGCAAGTTCAACCGCCCGTGCCGCATCTACGCGCCGGTCGGCACGCATGAGACGCTGCTGGCCTACCTGGTGCGCCGCCTGCTGGAAAACGGTGCCAACACGTCCTTCGTGAACCGCATCGCCGACGACACCATCTCGCTGGACGAGCTGGTGGCCGATCCGGTCACCGTGGTCGAGCGCATGCACGCCGACGAAGGCTCGCTTGGCCTGCCGCATCCGCGTATCCCGCAGCCGCGCAACCTTTATGGCGAATCGCGGCCCAACTCGGCCGGTATCGACCTTTCCAACGAACATCGCCTTGCCTCGCTGTCCTCGGCGCTGCTGGCCGGTACCAGCGAGGCCGTCAGTGCCGTGCCGCTGCTGGGCGTGGAAGCCGCTGCCGGCGTGGACGCCGGCCAGCCCGCTCCTGTGCGCAATCCGTCCGACCTGCGTGATGTGGTCGGCCATGTCACCGAAGCCAGCATGGCCGAGGTGGAAGCCGCGCTGCAGGCCGCCGTCAATGCCGCGCCGATCTGGCAGGCGACCCCGGCAGACGTCCGTGCGGTCGCGCTCGAACGCGCGGCGGAACTGATGGAAGCGCAGATGCAGTCCCTGATGGGCATCATCATGCGCGAGGCCGGCAAGACCTTCTCCAATGCCATCGCCGAAGTGCGCGAGGCCGTGGACTTCCTGCGCTACTACGCCGCGCAGGTACGCGAGACCTTCTCCAGCGATACTCACCGCCCGCTGGGGCCGGTGGTCTGTATCAGCCCGTGGAATTTCCCGCTCGCCATCTTTACCGGCCAGGTCGCGGCCGCGCTGGCCGCCGGCAATACGGTGCTGGCCAAGCCCGCCGAGCAGACCCCGCTGATCGCTGCCCAGGCCGTGCGCCTGCTGCGCGAAGCCGGCGTGCCGGCCGGCGCGGTGCAGTTGCTGCCGGGCCGTGGCGAGACCGTGGGCGCCGCGCTGGTGGGCGACGCCCGCGTCAAGGGCGTGATGTTCACCGGCTCCACCGAAGTGGCGCGCCTGCTGCAACGCAGCGTGGCCGGCCGGCTGGACGCCGCCGGCCGCCCGGTGCCGCTGATCGCCGAGACCGGTGGCCAGAACGCGATGATCGTCGATTCTTCCGCGCTGGCGGAACAGGTGGTGGGCGATGTGGTGAATTCCGCTTTCGACTCCGCTGGCCAGCGCTGCTCCGCGCTGCGCGTGCTGTGCCTGCAGGAAGAAGTGGCCGACCGCGTGCTGGAGATGCTCAAGGGCGCCATGGATGAACTCACCATGGGCAACCCGGACCGGCTGTCGACCGACGTCGGCCCGGTCATCGACGAGGAAGCGCGCAACAATATCGTGCGCCATATCGACGCCATGCGCGCCAAGGGCCGCCGCGTCCACCAGGCCGATCCGAACGGCGCGGCCAGCGCCGCCTGCCGCAACGGCACCTTTGTGTCGCCGACGCTGATCGAACTCGACAGCATCGAGGAGCTGCAGCGCGAAGTCTTCGGCCCCGTGCTGCACGTGGTGCGCTATCCGCGCACCGGGCTCGACACCTTGCTTGATCAGATCAACGGCACCGGCTACGGCCTGACCATGGGCATCCATACCCGCATCGACGAGACCATCGAACACATCGTGGAGCGGGCGGAGGTGGGCAATCTCTACGTCAACCGCAATATCGTCGGCGCGGTGGTCGGCGTGCAGCCCTTTGGCGGCGAAGGCCTGTCCGGCACCGGTCCCAAGGCCGGCGGCCCGCTCTACCTGCACCGCCTGCTGTCGATCTGCCCGCAGGACGCCGTGGCCCGCGTGGTGCGCGCCTCCGATACGCTCGGCGGCGCCGACGCAACCAGCCCGGTGCGCCGCGCGCTGGCCGATGCACTGGCTACGCTCAAGGAATGGGCCCAGCGCGAGAGCGCGGCACTCCCCGAACTGGCGGCGGCGTGCGAACGCTTTGCGGCCGCCTCGGCAGCCGGCCTGTCGGTCACGTTGCCCGGCCCGACCGGCGAACGCAACACCTATACGCTGCTGCCGCGCGCGGCCGTGCTGTGCCTGGCCCAGCAGGAGGCCGACCTGGCCACCCAGCTGGCCGCGGTGCTGGCCGCCGGCAGCCAGGCAGTGTGGCCCGAAAGCCCCATGGCCCGGGCGCTGTTTGCACGGCTGCCCAAGGCAGTACAATCGCGCGTCCGCCTGGTGCCCGACTGGGCTGCCGGCGACACGAACTTCGACGCGGTGTTGCACCACGGCGATTCCGACCAGTTGCGCACCGTGTGCGAGCAACTGGCCACGCGTCAGGGTCCGATCATTTCGGTGCAAGGCCTGGCTCACGGTGAACCGAATGTGGCCATCGAGCGTTTGTTGATCGAGCGTTCGCTGTCCGTCAACACGGCGGCGGCGGGCGGCAATGCCAGTTTGATGACGATCGGCTGACCGGCCGGCCGTCGATCGAAGCGACGCGAGGCAGCGGCGATCCCGCAGACCTCGCGTATTTGAAAAATCGGGGAGCGTTTCGCGCCACACCCGGACGCGTCCAAAAGCGCAGCAAGGCTATCCAAAAGCCACCAAGGAGAACTGATGAACTCGACTTTCCACAAGACGGCCCTGACCGTCGCCCTGACCGTTGCAGGCCTGTGCGCCACCTCGGCCGCCTTCGCCCAGGCGCAGGAAATCAAGCTGGGTTTTGCCGCGCCGATGACCGGCGGCCAGGCGCAATACGGCAAGGACATGCAGAACGGCGTCGTCCTCGCCATCGAGGAAATGAACGCGACCAAGCCCAAGATCGGCGGCAAGGACGTCAAGTTCGTACTGCTCTCCGAAGACGACGCGGCCGACCCCAAGACCGGCTCGGTCGTGGCGCAGAAGCTGGTGGACAACGGTATCCAGGGCATGCTGGGCCACTTCAACTCGGGCACCAGCATCCCGGCCTCGATGGTCTACAACCGCGCCGGCATTCCCCAGATCGCCATGGCCACCGCGCCCGAGTACACCCGCCAGGGCTTCAAGACCACCTTCCGCATGATGACCTCCGACACCCAGCAGGGTTCGGTGATCGGTGCTTTCGTGGTGAAGAAGCTGGGCGCCAAGAACATCGCCATCGTCGACGACCGCACGGCCTACGGCCAAGGCCTGGCCGACGAGTTCGAGAAGGCCGCCAAGGCCGCCGGCGGCAAGATCGTGCGCCGCGAGTTCACCAACGACAAGGCGGTGGACTTCAAGGCCGTGCTGACCAATATCAAGCGCAGCAACCCGGACGTGATCTTCTTCGGCGGCGCGGAAACGCAATCCGCGCCGATGGCCAAGCAGGTCAAGGAGCTTGGCATGAAGTCGCCGGTGGTATCGGGCGAAATGTCGAAGACCGACAACTTCCTGAAGCTGGCCGGCCCTGCCGCCGAGGGCACGGTAGTATCGCTGGCCGGCCTGCCGCTGGAGCAGATGCCCGGTGGCGCCACCTACGAGAAGAAGTACGAGAAGCGCTTCGGCGGCAAGGTGCAGACCTACTCGCCGTACGCCTATGACGGCGCCACGGCCATGATGACCGCCATGATCAAGGCCGGTTCGGCCGATCCGGCGCGCTACCTGCCGGTGCTGGCGGCCACCAACATGCAAGGCGTGACCACCAAGACGCTGGCCTACGACGCGCGTGGCGACCTGAAGGACGGCGGCATCACCGTCTACAAGGTGGTTGGCGGCAAGTGGACCGTGCTGGAGACGGTTGGCGGCAAGTAAGCTATGACTCCAGAATAGGAGTGATCAGCGGGTATTATCTGACGCCGTCCCTTTGGGACGGCGTTTTCTTACGTTGTGCCAGGCGACGTCCAGCATGCTGATGGCTCCGCATCGCAGGGCGCGCGATCGCCGCGCTTTACGGCGGCCGGCGCCCGATGATGTCTTGCGCCTCTCTGATCATTCGCGCCATGGCGACATCATTGGGGACTTCCAATGAAAGCAGGGCGAGCTTTTGTTGCGCGGCCGCTGTTTGCCCGCGCTGTGCCAATGTCCGCGTTACCGCTTCCGCTGCGGGAGACGCGACAACGGCGAGAAGTCCACGCGGATCGGCCCCCTCTTGCATGACAACGGTAGCGATGCGATCTATGGTGCTGCCACCTGAAAGACTTGCTTCGATCGCTGCGATGGCAGACAACCAATCGCTGTAGCGGACCAAGTCGAGGAAATCGATTGTGGCAAGGGCGTCCGGGAAAACTGGCTGGTTCTCCGCGAGATGTTTCTGGATTTGGCTCAGTGTGTCCGAGTGCAGCGATGACAGCGCATAAGGCAAAAGCACCACGGTTGCCAGATCCTCGGCAGTGTGCCCACCCGGGACGCCTGAATGCGTAATAGCGTGTAGCGCGAGTCGCTGTGCCTCGGGTTCCTGGATCAAGGGCAGGAGGAAACCCAGTTCCCTGGTGTATTCGGCGCGACTTATTGCGCCATTTGACAAAGCCGCATTCAGGATTGGAAGCGTGTCGGGGAAAAAACCGATTCGCGTATATTGTATGATGGCCTGATGCGAAATTTCAGTGTCCGGCGAGCGAGCGGCTTTTGCGAGAGTGGCTGCAACCAAAGGATTGACACCGAGGCGAGATTGCTCCGTGAGGGTCAACGCTTCATTAGTTTCATATTGCGACGCCAACAGGTTGACCAGGGCGCGTTTGACCTGCTGCTCGTGAATGCTCCCATATAAGGCGTCTTCTATTTTTGACACTCTTTCGGTGGTGGCCCGAAGTGGCAGCAACCTCATCGTGTCAAGCAAAAATTTGGCGATAATCGGGCGGCGCCCCGCATCCTGGAAGTCTGCCCAAAGGAAATCGAATTTTTGCTCAGGTGTGAGAGCGGGATCCGAAGTTATCTTGTCTGTGTGGTGCCGAAGGCCTTCAAGACCGGCGCCTTCGAATAGTGAAGCATGACTAGGGGCCGTTGTCTCGATCCTACCTTGCTGGGGGGAGGAAGCCGGCGCAGTAATAACCCGCCGGAGGGATGCCGATGTAGGGTAATTCTCCTTTTCGGACGAGCTTTCAGAAGTTAAGGAGTCTATCCCTAGCAGGCACGAAATGGCGGCCAAAGTACCGACAGCGAGTCGTATCTTCATGAGCGTTTTGGCGTGGCATTACTTTTTCCCTACTTCGATGCCTCTCTCATTTAGCCGCATGAAAAGGCTTTCCGGTGTCGTGGACCTGAACAGTGCGGTCCACATTGTCGAATTTCCGTTACTAAGCGGCGTGTAGGCGTCGATGACAAACTTATCGCAACGATATTGTCCGCGCATTTGCGGACGGTAGCTTGCGCACATTGGCGGGCGGCATGCTGGCCGCGCGGAAATGTAGCCGTCGGTGACTGTGTAATCGGCGCCCACTTGTCCAATGACCTTGGCATTTTGGACGATAGCGTGTTTCATGCCCAAAGTGATCAGATACGAGCATGCTGCATCGCTACACATGCGTTGCTGCGGGAGCCTGTCGAGGCCCGCAACGAACGCAGAACCCCAATATCGTGTTCGCGATTTGAAGTCGGCTAGGGTGTTGGTATTAATGGCATTTCCTGGAGTGTTGAGCGCTTCAATGACATGGTTGCCACTCCATATGCCAACATGACCAATGCTTCCGATGCCCCATAGGTCCAAATTTCTTCCTACGACGTCCGCTGCATCGGACGGGTCCCAGCCTATCTTGGATGGAACGGCGGGAGGACGTTTCCATTGCGCTTGGGCAGTACCGGCAATGACCAAAGCGGGCAGCAGTGCGAGCAGCGCAACTCTTGAATATCCGAATATACGCATGGGATCCCTCCTCTGATCGGCTAATGGGTAATCGCCGCTAGCGTGTAAGGTGCGGCGTAAGCTGTCCTACCCATCCAAGGTAGGCGAACCGTCCGGGGCACCTCAATCGGCACTTTCTGAATTTGGGGCGCGAAATTTCCCAATGCCCCATAATTCCGCACTCGCACATCCACCCAGAAGGAGCAGTCCTTGTCCGTGCAGGAAGTCAGCTACGACCACGCCATCGAGTTAGCCAACGCCGAGCGTTACGATGAAGCGCTGGTCATCCTCGACCAGCTCTCGCAGGCGCAGCCGCAAGTGGTGGATTTCGATTGCCTGCGGGCACGCCTGCACTATGACCGCGGCGACGCGCAGCAGGCTTTCGCCGTGCTCGACGCCGCGCTGGCGAAGCTGCCCGGCCTGCCGCTGCATCCGGCGCACCGCTGGTCCTCGCGCGGCGTGATTGCGCATCGCTACGGCATGCTGCTGCTGGGGATGGACCGCCCTCAGGAGGCGCTGCCCTGGCTGGAAGAGGCGGCGCTGCGCAACGGCTTGTCCTCGGGGGAGTGGAGCGCGCGCCTGCATGCGGGCCTGGTGCACTACCGCCTGGGGGATTTCGCCCGGGCTGGCGCTTATTGGTACGACTTGCTGTACCGCGCTCCCGACCTGGGCGCTGCTGATATCCTGGGCCAGGCAGTGGCCTACGTGAACGCCGCCGGCGAGCAGGCCGAGCCGATGCTGCGCCTGTGCCTGGCACGGATCGGCCTGGACAACCCCGAACTGCTCGAACTCGACGAAGCCGCGGGCGACGCCCTGGCCGCCGAACAGGCGGGAATCGTGCTGGCCAGCCAGCCGGACCACCCGCAAGCCCGCCGCATCCGTGCCCCGCTGCGCTACCGGGCCGGCGAGCTGGACGGCGCCTGGGACGACTTCGCCACCTACCAGCGCCAGGCGCCGGACCCGAAGGCGCAGGTGCGCGAACTGGAATGGCGCCACCAGTCCGGTGAAGCCGAGCCGTGGCTGCGCTTCGCTTTCGTGGAGAACGCCACCGACGCGACCGGCTACTACAACGCCGGCGTGGCGCTGGCCGAGTTCATGGATGCCGTGCCGGCGGCCGAGGCCGCGCTGACGCCGCACCTGCTCAAGGCGTACCGCCTGGGCGTGGCGCGCTTCGAGTCGTACTTTGCCAGCGGCGAGGGCGGCTACGACGACGCCGACCCGCATATCTATTCGATGCTGTGCCACAACCTGGCCACCCGGCTGGAAGGTGCCGCCAACCGCGCCGAGCGCATCGCCCTGCACGAGAAGGGCATCGCGGTCAGCGAATTCATCGAGCACTGGATCGACCTGCTCGAATGCCTGGAGGCTGCCGGCCAGCACCAGAAAGCCGTGGAAGTGGCGGGCGATGTCCTCAATCGCTACCCGCTGGAGCGCGATCCCGCCAATGTGGGCTGGATCTTCAGCCGGCTGATGAGCACCTGGAAGGCGATCGGCGGTGCGGAAGTGACTTCGGCAGCCCGAGACGCGCTGGCGCATATGGATGCCCGCGCCGATGCCCTGCCAGTGGAAGAGCGCAGCCAGGCCGCGCACGCGCTGGCGCACGCCCGCGCCCACTTCGCCGGGCTGCTGCGCAATGCCACAGGCGGCATGGACCAGCATGACCGCACCGATGCGCTGGCCGAGATCGAGGCTTTGCAACGCCGCGCGCTGCTGATCGAGGACGCGTGGCTGTGCAACGAGTTCGGCACGATCTGGCGTGACCTTGGCGCCCCCGACCGTGCACTGCCGCTGTTCGAGCAAGCCATCGGGCTGACTGGCGACGACCCCCGTGACCAGGCTTTCCCGCGTTTGCAGCGTGCCCTGATCCGCAACGGCCAGAAGCAGTACACCGAGGCGCTGACGGATTTCCAGGCGGCCTTTGCCGCGCGCGACGGCTGGGAAGGCGATGCTTATCTCGGTGCCGTCGAGGCCGCGCTCGGGCTGGAGCAGCGCGAGACCGCGCTGGGCTATTTCGAGAAGGCCCGCGCGGGTGGCGCCGCGCAGGGCAAATCGCGCGCACTGTACGCTCGCGTGGAAGCCGGCTTGCGCGCGACCCGGCCGGCATGGAAGTTCTGGGGCGTGTAGCGTCTGTATAGCGTCTGTACGGAAGCGCTCTGACCCTGATGCAAAAAAAAACGCCATCCCGGTAAGATGGCGTTTTTTTACGCCTGAACGCATCACGTTGCCTGCAAATTCCATTCTCTGTCGGACAAAATCCGACAAGGATTTTCGTGCGCCTCCGTTACCATGTAGCCCATGAATGGACTAAGCCAATTGTTTCCAAGCCTGCCCCTGGTACCGGGCGGGCTTTTCTGGGTCGGGCTGGCGCTGGTGGGCGCCGGCCTGGCGGGAGAGATATGCCGCACGTACCTGCGGCTGCCCCGGATCGTCGGCTATGCCGCCGCGGGCCTGCTGGCCGGCATGCTCGGCCGCGGCATCGTGGACGAAGACATGATCGCGCAGAGCCGCGTCCTGATCGATATGGCGCTGGCGCTGGCGCTGTTCGAACTGGGGCACCGGCTCTCGCTCACCTGGCTGCGGGCTAACCGCTGGCTGCTCTTCACCAGTGCCTTTGAAAGCCTGCTGACCTGGGGCCTGGTGGCCACCGTGCTGCAATGGATCGGCGTGAGCCCGGCCGTGGCCATCCTGGCCGGCGGTATCGCCGTCAGCACTTCGCCGACCATCGTGCTGCAACTCAAGAATGAACTGCGCGCGGAAGGGCAGGTGACTGAACGGCTGCTCGCCATGGCGGCCCTGAACAGCATCTACGCCGCCACCATCGTCCAGTTGGCCACGGGCTGGCTGCATTCCGAATACGGCAATCTCGGCGCCGCGCTGCTGCATCCGCTTTACCTGCTGGCGGGATCCTGCCTGCTGGCCTGGATCGTCGGCAAGCTCGGGCACGGCATCTACGCACGCATGGCCTCGGACGATCACTACAGTTTCCTGGTGCTGGTGGGACTGGTGCTGCTCACGCTCGCGCTCACGCGCGTACTCAAGCTTTCCATGCCGCTCACGCTGATGCTGGCCGGCGTCGTCTTCAAGCACCAGGACAGCCAGCCGCGCGTGTGGCCGGCGCATTTCGGCAGCGCGGGCAGCCTGTTGATCATCGTGATGGTGGTGTCGCTCGGCCTGCCGCTGACCGCGCACGACTGGGCCATCGGCGGCGGCGCCGCCTGTGTGCTGGTACTGCTGCGCCACTTCGCCAAGCTGGTGGGCGTGGTCTCGCTGGGCTCCTTCTCGGGCCTGAGCCTGAAGCAGTGCGTGGCGCTCGGTCTCGCGCTGGCGCCCATGTCGGGTCTGGCGTACCTGTTGATGAGCGATGTCGCGCTGCTGTATCCGAACACCGGCGAGCCGCTGGCGGCCATCATCCTGTGCACGCTGGCGATCGAACAATTGATGGGGCCCACGATGGCGGCCTGGGCACTTCGCTTTGCGGGCGAGGTCAGAAGCAATGGAGGAGGACGCTGATGTCACTCGAACCGTTCAAGCACTCCGAAGCGCTGACTTTCGGCGTGGAACTGGAGCTGCAGCTCGTCAATCGTCACGACTATGACCTGGCGCCGTTCGCGCCGGACCTGCTGCGTGCGCTGAAAGGCGCGCAGCATGCCGGCGACATCAAGCCTGAGATCAGCCCCTCGATGATCGAGATCAGCACCGGCATCTGCACGAGTTATGCACAGGCGCTGGACGAACTCGGCACCATGCGCGACCTGATGGTGGATGCCTCGCGTTCGCTCAACCTGGGCATCTGCGGCGGCGGCACCCATCCCTTCCAGCAGTGGGCCGACCGCACCATCTCCGATTCGCCGCGCTACCAGTACATCTCCGAACTCTATGGCTACCTGGCCAAGCAGTTCACGGTGTTCGGCCAGCACGTGCATATCGGCTGCCCGAGCGCCGACGACTCGCTGTTCCTGCTCCATGCCATCGGCCGCTACGTGCCGCACTTCATCGCGCTGGCCGCCTCGTCGCCATATGTGCAGGGCGTGGACACCGGGTTCGCCTCGGCGCGGCTGAACTCGGTCGCGGCCTTCCCCATGAGCGGGCGCGCGCCGCACCTGCTCACCTGGGATGCGTTCACCGCCTACTTCGAGAAGATGCGCAAGACCGGCGTGATCGAGAGCATGAAGGACTTCTACTGGGATATCCGTCCAAAGCCCGAGTTCGGCACCATCGAGGTCCGCGTGATGGACACGCCGCTCACGGTGGGCCGTGCCTGCGATATCGCCGCCTACATCCAGGCGCTTGCGCGCTACCTGCTCCTCTCGCGCCCCTTCATGCCACAGGAAGACGACTACCTCGTCTACACCTTCAACCGCTTCCAGGCTTGCCGCTTCGGGCTGGAAGGCGAGTATGTGCATCCCAACGAGCTCACGCGCATGCCGATCGCGGATCACATCATCTCGATCTGCGATGCGCTGGTCCCCCATGCCGAAGCGCTGGGATCGCTCGATGCGCTGGCCAATATCCGCGCGCTGGCGCAAAGCCGCAACGGCGATGCCGAGCGCGTGCGCCAGATCGACGCCAGCACGCGGAGTCTGCGCGAAACGGTGCGGCAGACTTGCGATAGCTGGGCGATCTGAGCGCGCTACGGGTACCGTGCGCAGGCAACCCGCGCAAACCGGTGGAGCAGGACTAGAATTAACGCATCAGATGCCCGTGACGACAACTTTCGGAGCTACGATGAAAGCGCTTTCCACCAAAGCAGAACGGACGCGCGGACGTCCTTCGGACCGGGCCGTGAACGTTCTCGCTGCGATTGTCGGACTGGTCACGCTAGCCATCGGCATCGGCTGGCTCATCTATGAGCATGTCGTGAATTTCGAGGTGCCTTACTTCGCGATTCCGCTGGTCCTGTCTGTGCCGGTGATCGCCGCGGCGGCGGTCCGCTGCATCTGGGACTAGCCCGGTCCGCACCGCGAGGCCGGAAGCCGACGCCGATCCTCAACCGCTGCCACCTGGCGTGGCGGTCGCATCGCATTGCCTCTGTCGCGCGCCGTTCCTGCGCTGGCGCCGTGATATCAGGCCTGCGCGCCCCCGTACACCGGCTCGCAGCGCACCTCTGACTTGACCGAGTTGGCAATGAAGCACGCCTCGTGCGCCGTGTGATGCAGGTGGGCGATTTCATCGCGGCTCGGCTGCCGCTCCCCGGAAAAGGTGACTTCCGGCCTGAGCGTGACCACCGTGATGGCCATCCTGCCGTCCGCGTTCTTCGCCATGGTCCCGACCGCCGCATCGAAGTAGCGGTCCACGCAGAACTTGTGCTTGGCGGCGATGGACAGGAACCACAGCATGTGGCAGCTGGACAGCGAGGAGACGAAGGCCTCTTCAGGATCGATCGCCGCGGCCTCCGACATGGGCAGCGGCACGACATGCGGCGACGACGAACCCGGCACCTCGATGCCGCCATCGAATCGCAGCGTGTGTTTCCGGCTGTAGCGGTTGCCGAGGAAATCCTGTTCTCCACGCAGCCATAGGATTTCTGCGGTGTACTGGGCCATGTCCTGTCTCTCCTGTCTGCATTATCTTGCCGTGGCCAACGCGCCTGCGGCGGCGCCCGCCTATGCCCCGTGCGGGACCTGTTCCCCATCGCGCAAACCAAGCCGCTGGTTAGCCGGCACGGCCACGTCGATCAGCTTGGGCTTCGGCAGGTTCAGCTGCGCCATCATCTCGATGAACTGGGTACGCGTGCGGCCGGCCACGCGGCTGTTATGCGCGCGTTCCTGGCCGATGGTGGATTCGGTGCGGCCCTTGTAGTCGTGGGCGGGATAGACCACGGTGTCGTCGGGCAGGGCGAAGAGTTTTTGCGTGAGGCTGTCGTATAGCGTGCCGGCGTCGCCGGACTGGAAATCGGTGCGGCCGCAGCCGTCGATCAGCAGCGCGTCGCCGGTGAAGATGCGGCGCACCACGCCGGCGGGGGTGGGCTCTTCCCACAGGTAGCTCATGCTGCCGGCAGTGTGGCCCGGCGTGTGGATGGCGCGCAGCGTCTGCGTGCCGAACTGCAGCGTGTCGCCGTCGATCAGCTGCTTCTGCGCGGGCTGGATATCGCAGCCCGAGGGCGCGGCGGTGTGCGCGCCGGTTTGCAGCGCAACATGGCCCGCGGAGGTGATGTGGTCGGCGTGGGCATGGGTCTCGACCACCCACGCCAGCGTGGCGCCGCTGGCCTGCAGCAGCGCCAGGTCGCGGTCTAGCTGGTGATCCACCGGATCGATCAGCAGCGCCTCCCGTGTGGCGGCGTCGATCAGCAGGTAGGTAAAGGTGGAGGAGGTTTCGTCGAAGAGCTGATGGAAGGTCTGCATGGCTGCACCGCCTGAGTGGGAACGGACATGATAGCGCTACCGCACGAATTCATGGCTATCCGCGCGTGGCTTCATGGCCTCACAGCAGCCGCTCCCACAGCACGCGGAATGGCACCGCCGGCACCAGGAAACAGAACGGCTGCGCGCACTCGCCGGGCGGCACGCCGAGTTCGCGCAGCATCGGCAGATTGCACTCGCCAATGACCGCTTCCAGCGGCTGCACGGCGGCGAGATCGATCGGCAGGTCGATGCCGGCGTGGGCGATGCGGCCGGCATCCTCTACGTGCGAAATCGCACTGTCCTGCAGGCACAGGAAGGCGACCGCGGATTCCCAGGAGTCGAAGCAGCCAGCGAAGCTGGCGGGCAGCGTGCGCGTGGCGGCGGGCCGTACCGTGCTGCGCAGCGCGGGCGCACTGCCCGCGCCGGGCACGATCTCGGTGCGGATCGCGCGGTCTTCGCGCCGGTGCACGAAGCGCGCCGCCAGGTGCGATGGCAGGGCGTCGCTGAAGAACCGGCTGCCGAGTGCATAGATGGCGCTGTCCAGCGTGTTCTTGACGAACAGCACCACGCGCCCGGCGCGCGCGCCGCCGGGCAGCTGGTCGACGTAGAAGCGCCAGTTGCTTTGCAGCGGCGATGGATACAGGCGCCGCAGCGGTCCCGCCGCGGCCGGGCCGAAGTGCCGGTGCGCGTAGGTCAGCACGGTGAACAAGGTCTTGCCGTCGCGTTGCCACAGGCGCACGCCCGGCGGCGCGTACCGGGCGGCCGCCGTGGCGTCCACCAGCCAGTTCAGGTAGACCACCTGCTCGACCTCGCTTTGCAGCACCATGAAGGGCAGGCGCGACAGCACCGCGCGGCGTGCCGCCAGCAGGCGCGGCGAGGACACCAGCCGGGCCAGCCATCTGCCGGGCAGGCCGGGCCTGGGGTGGACGAAACGGTTGTGGGTAAGTCGGGTGGGCTGCTGCGGCTGGGGCGGCAATCGGGTCAAGCGACGGACACCACTTCGCTGATCTGCACCACCGGCACCGCATCGGTGTAGTTGGGGATATCGAGCTGCAGCTCGTTGCCGGCGGCCTTGGCGGCGGCAACGAAGTCCTGCACCGACTCGAACAGGAAATGGCACATCACCGTGTAGGCCGGATCCGAGCCCGGCGCGCCGCCGCCCAGCCCGCGCTCCACTGCCGCGCCCCGGTAGCCGGGTTGCGCGCCGAACAGTTCGATGGCGCGCGGCATGTGCCGCTGCAGGTAGTAGTCCATGTCGAACTTGCCGCCCTTGCTGTGCGGGTAGAGAAAACTGATTTTGACCATGCCGGACTCCAAGTGGGTGAAGTGGGTGGATGCCCGGCAAGCGTAGCAGAAAGCGTGGCAGTGGAAGAAGGAACGGGAAGCGGCCTCAGCACTCCACGATATTCACCGCCAGCCCGCCGCGCGCCGTTTCCTTGTATTTGGTCTTCATGTCGGCACCGGTCTCGCGCATGGTCTTGATGACCGAATCCAGCGACACGTAATGCATGCCATCGCCGCGCAACGCCATGCGCGCGGCGTTGACGGCTTTCACCGACGCCATGGCATTGCGTTCGATGCAGGGAATCTGCACCAGCCCGCCAACCGGGTCGCAGGTCAGGCCAAGGTTGTGTTCCATGCCGATCTCGGCCGCGTTCTCGACCTGCTCGGGCGTGCCGCCCATCACTGTGGCGAGCGCGCCGGCGGCCATCGAGCAGGCCACGCCGACTTCGCCCTGGCAGCCCACCTCGGCACCCGAGATCGAGGCATTGAGCTTGTAGAGCATGCCGATGGCGCCGGCGGTAAGCAGGAAGTCGATCACGCCCTGCGGGTTGGCGCCAGGCACGAAGCGGTCGTAGTAATGCAGCACGGCCGGGATGATGCCGGCCGCACCGTTGGTTGGCGCGGTGACCACACGGCCGCCGGCTGCGTTTTCCTCATTGACCGCGATCGCGTACAGGTTGACCCAGTCCATGACCGAGAGCGGATCGGCCAGCGCGCGCTCGGCGTGCTCGGTGAGGTTGCGGAACAGTTCGGGGGCGCGGCGCTTGACCTTGAACGGTCCCGGCAGCTCGCCGTCGGTACGGCAGCCGCGTGCCACGCAGGCCTGCATCACGGCCCAGATCTGCAGCAGGCCGGCATTGACCTCGGCCTCGCTGCGCCACACGCACTCGTTCTCCATCATCATCCGCGCGATGCTCTTCTTGCTGGCGGCCGCCATTTCCAGCATGGCGCGCCCGCTGCGGAAGGGGTACGGCAGTTGCTGGTCGGCTTCCAGGATCTGCGTGTTGGCCGCGCCGGCGGTGATGACGAAGCCGCCGCCCACCGACAGGTAGCGCCCCTCGCGGATGGGCTCGCCGCCGGCATTGAAGGCATGGAATTTCATGCCGTTGGGATGCTCGGCCATCGCCTCGCGGCGATAGAAGACGATGTGTTCCTTCTCGACAAAGGGCACGGGGTGCGTGCCCAGCAGCGATAGCGTGCGGCTGGCGCGCAGCGCGGCCAGGCGCAGCTCGATGGTGTCGGGGTCGATGGTGTCCGGCGCCTCGCCCTGCAGGCCGAGGATCACACCCTTGTCGGTGCCGTGGCCGCGCCCGGTGGCGCCGAGCGAGCCGTACAGCTCGATGCGTACGCTGGCCACTTGCGGCAGCAGGCCGTCGCGCGCCAGGCCCTGGGCAAACATCAGGGCCGCGCGCATCGGGCCCACGGTGTGGGAACTGGAGGGGCCGATGCCCACCTTGAACAGGTCGAAAACGCTGACAGCCACGGCAAGGCTCCTGGTTGGCTACGCGCCGGTCTCAGACCGACGAGTTGCCGATGTCGTTATCGGGGGCGCGCCACAGCGAGGTGGCAGCGTCCTGGGGGGTGGGTGGGGCGTCTTTCTTCGCCATCACGCTGATGGTGCCGTCGTTTTCGAGGATGGCGAAATGCACATCGCTCACGCGCTCGCAGCCGGCATGGCGCAGCGCCTTGTGCAGGTCGTCGCGCGTGATGAAGGCGCGTTTCATCACGTCGGGAAACACCTTGCCTTCGTGGATCAGTATCTCGGGGCGCCCTTCGACCACATTCTCGAAGCGCCGGCTGCGCCAGCTCAACCAGGCCAGCCCGAGATTGGCCGCGATCAGCGTCACGGCCAGGATCAGGCCGGCGGTGACCGAATTGTCTCCCGCGTTCATGGCGTTCTGCACCGCGTTGGACAGGACCAGCAGCAGCACCAGGTCAAACGGCGTGAGCTGGCCGATCTGACGCTTGCCGGAAAGCCGCAGTAACACCAGCAGGCTGCCGTAGACGATCAGTCCGCGCAGGACGAATTCCCACCATGGGGCGCTGAGATTCCACATGCGTGCTCCGTTTGCCGGGCACGGCCGGGTGGCCGCGCATCCACACCGAGCATAGCGCGCTGGCGAAGCGCCGGGGTTGCCGCGACGGCCGCAACCCCGGCATCCACCAGCTTACTCCTCAGCGTACTCGCTCATCGGCACGCACGCGCAGAACAGGTTGCGGTCGCCGTACACGTTGTCGGCACGGCCGACCGGCGGCCAGTACTTCTGCGTGCGCAGCGCGGCCACCGGGTAGGCGGCTTCCTGGCGCGTGTACTTGTGCTCCCACGCATCGGCGGTGATCACGGCGGCGGTGTGCGGCGCGTTCTTCAGCGGGTTGTCCTCGCGGTCGAAGCTGCCGTCTTCCACGCGGCCGATCTCGGCGCGGATGGCGATCATGGCGTCGATAAAGCGGTCCAGCTCGTGCAGGGCCTCGCTTTCGGTCGGCTCGATCATCAGCGTGCCCGGCACCGGGAAGCTCATGGTCGGGGCGTGGAAGCCGTAGTCCATCAGGCGCTTGGCCACGTCCTCGTTGGAGATGCCGGTGGTCTTCTGCAGCGGGCGCAGGTCCAGGATGCACTCGTGCGCCACCAGGCCGTGCTGGCCGGTGTAGAGCACGGGGAAGTGCGGGGACAGGCGGCGGGCCACGTAGTTGGCGGCCAGGATGGCGTTCTCGGTGGCGGCGGTCAGGCCGGCCGAGCCCATCATGGCGATGTACATCCACGAGATCGGCAGGATGCTGGCCGAGCCGAACGGCGCGGCGGAAACACCGCCGATGCCCTGGTCGTCGCGGCGATAGCCCACGCTGTCCTGGTTGGGCAGGAAGTCCGCCAGGTGCGCGCCGACCGCCACCGGGCCAACGCCCGGGCCGCCGCCGCCGTGGGGGATGCAGAAGGTCTTGTGCAGGTTCAGGTGGGACACGTCGCCGCCGAACTGGCCCGGCGCGGCGGTGCCGACCATGGCGTTCATATTGGCGCCGTCCACGTAGACCTGGCCGCCGTGCTTGTGCACGATGTCGCAGATCTGCTGCACGCCCTGCTCGAACACGCCATGCGTGGACGGGTAGGTGATCATGATGGCGGCGAGGTTCTTGCTGTGCTGCTCGGCCTTCTTGGCCAGGTCTTCCAGGTCGACGTTGCCGTTCTCGTCACAGGCCACCACCACCACCTTCATGCCGGCCATCTGCGCTGAGGCCGGGTTGGTGCCGTGGGCGGAGGAGGGGATCAGGCAGATGTCGCGATGGCTTTCGCCACGGCTGGCGTGATAGGCGTGGATGATCAGCAGGCCGGCGTATTCCCCTTGCGAGCCGGCGTTGGGCTGCAGGCTCACCGCGGCGTAGCCGGTCGCGGCGCACAGCATGGCTTCAAGCTGGTCGATCATCTCGCGGTAGCCGACCGTCTGGTCCAGCGGCGCGAACGGGTGCACCTTGCTGAACTCGGGCCACGTCACCGGGATCATCTCGCTGGTGGCGTTGAGCTTCATGGTGCACGAGCCCAGCGGGATCATGGTGCGGTCCAGCGCCAGGTCCTTGTCGGCCAGCATGCGCAGGTAGCGCAGCATCTCGTGCTCGGCGTGATGCGTGTTGAACACCGGATGGGTCAGGTAGGCGCTCTGGCGCGCCAGGCCGGCCGGGTAGGCGTCCTGCGCGGCGGCTTCCAGCGCGTCGAAATCGGGCACCGGCTTGCCGTGGGCGAAGATTTCCAGCAGGGTGACCACGTCTTCACGCGAGGTGGTTTCGTCCAGCGAGATGCCGATGCGGGCGGCGCCGGCGTGGCGCAGGTTGATGCCGCGGGCGGTTGCCGATGCGTGCAGGGCTTCGGTGTTGAAGCCGGTTTCCAGGGTCAGCGTGTCGAAATAGGCGGCGTTGGTGCGCGCATAGCCGAGCTGCTGCAGGCCGCCGGCCAGCGTGGCGGTCAGGCGGTGCACGCGCTGCGCGATGCGCTTGAGGCCTTGCGGGCCGTGGTACACGGCGTACATCGAGGCCATCACGGCCAGCAGGACCTGCGCCGTGCAGATGTTCGAGGTGGCCTTCTCGCGGCGGATATGCTGCTCGCGCGTCTGCAGGGCCAGGCGATAGGCCTTGTTGCCTTGCGCGTCGATCGTCACGCCAACCAGGCGGCCGGGCATGGAGCGCTTGAAGGCATCCTTGACCGCCATATAGCCGGCGTGCGGGCCGCCGAAACCCAGCGGCACGCCAAAGCGCTGCGAGTTGCCCACCGCCACGTCGGCGCCCCATTCGCCGGGCGCGGCGATCAGGGTCAGCGCCAGCAGGTCGGCGGCAGCCACCACCAGGCCGCCGGCGGCGTGCACGGCATCGGCGATGGCGCGGTAGTCGGCGACCTCGCCATTGACGCCGGGGTACTGCAGCAGCACGCCGAAGGCATGGGCGCCGGCGGCTTCCGAAGCGGGGCCGACCTTGACCTCGATGCCCAGCGGCAGGGCGCGGGTGCGTACCACTTCCAGCGTTTGCGGCAGCACGTCGTCGGCCACGTAGAAGGTATTGGAAGCGTGCTTGTTGACGCGCTGCAGCAGCGTCATGGCCTCGGCGGCCGCGGTGCCTTCGTCCAGCATGGACGCGTTGGCGATGTCCAGCCCGGTCAGGTCGGTCACCATCTGCTGGAAGTTCAGCATGGCTTCCAGGCGGCCTTGCGAGATCTCGGGCTGGTAGGGCGTGTAGGCGGTGTACCAGGCCGGGTTCTCGAAGATATTGCGCAGGATCACGCCCGGCGTCAGGGTGTTGTAGTAACCCTGGCCGATAAAGCTCTTGAGTACCTTGTTCTTGTTCGCCAGCCCGCGCAGCCTGGCCAGCGCCGCTTCCTCGGTCAGCGGCTCGGTGAACTCGCCCAGCGGCATGCCGTCGCGGCGGCGGATGGCGGCGGGGATGACGGCGTCGATCAGCGCGGCGCGGCTGTCATAGCCTAGCACCTTGAGCATGTGTTGTTGCTCGGCGGCGTCGGGGCCGATATGGCGGGAGGCGAAGGCGTCGCGCGCCTCCAGTTCGGCCAGCGTGGGCCGGGCAACTTGGGCGGCAGTCATGGGCAGGGGAGCGTTCATGGCAAGAATCTCGTGGGAGCGGTGCGGCGGGTGGTCGGCCCGGTGCGCGTCGCGGCAGTCTTTGTCCGTCATTCCCGTGGCGCGGGAATGACGATCTGGCATCAGGCGCCGACGTTGGCCTTGTAGGCGTCGGCCGACATCAGGCCGTTCACGTCGTCGCTGTTGGCCGGCTTGAGCTTGAACAGCCAGGCGTCGAAGGCGTCGGCATTGACGCTCTCGGGCGCGGCGGCGGCGGCATCGTTGACGGCGATCACTTCGCCGGCCACCGGGGCGTAGATGTCGGACGCGGCCTTGACCGATTCCACCACGGCCAGCGCATCGCCGGCACCGACGGACTTGCCCACTTCCGGCAGTTCCAGGAAGACGATGTCGCCCAGCGCGTCCTGCGCGTGGTCGGTGATGCCGATGGTCAGCGTGCCGTCGGCTTCGACGCGCACCCATTCATGGGACTCGGTGTATTTCAGGTCGGCGGGGAAATTCATGGGATTGCTCCAGATTCAATTTGTTATTCAGCGCCAGCCGGGCGGAGGTTCCGATACACGATGATCGATGGGTAACCGCCGGCTGGCGCGCTGTGACCGGGTGCGAGCGTTCAGCTCACGAGTGCCTTGCCATTACGCACAAACGGCAGTTTAACCACAGTCGCGGCGAGTTTGCGGTCGCGGATCTCGACCTGAACCTCGGCGCCGATGGCAACGTCGCGCGGCAGGCGGGCAAAAGCGATGGATTGGGACAGCGAGGGGCTGAAGGTGCCGCTGGTGATCTCGCCGTCGCCGGCGGGGGTGATCACCTTCTGGTGGGCGCGCAGCACGCCGCCTTTTTCGCGCAGGATCAGCCCGACGAACTGCTGGGTCTGGCCGCCGGCGACCAGCGCCGCCTTGCCGGTGAAATCGCGTTCGCTTTGCAGGTCCACGGTCCAGGCCAGGCCCGCGTTGAGCGGCGAGGTATGGATATCCATGTCCTGGCCGTACAGGTTCATGCCGGCTTCCAGGCGCAGCGTGTCGCGCGCGCCCAGGCCGGCCGGGCGCACGCCGGCGGCGATCAGCTTTTCCCACAGGCCGGCCACGTTCTCTGCCGGCACCACCAGTTCGAAACCGTCTTCGCCGGTATAACCGGTGCGCGCCACCATGACTTCGCCGAGCGCGGGATCCTGCACCACCACGGCGTTGAACGGCTTCAGGGCTTCGCTGGGTTGCGTCGAGGGAAAGGCGCTCCACACCTTGGCGCGGGCGTTCGGGCCCTGCACAGCGACGATGGCCAGCGGGGCCACGCCGTCGGGCGCGTTGTCGTGGCGGCGCGGCGTGATGCTCACGCCGCTATTGGTGGCCGCGTTGCGTGCGGCGATCCATTTGATATCGGCGTTGGCGGTGCCGGCGTTCACCACCAGGCGGAAGTGATCCTCGGCGAAGAAGTAGACGATCAGGTCGTCGATGACGCCGCCCTTTTCGTCGAGCATGCAGGCGTACAGCGCCTTGCCCGGCGTTTGCAGCTTGTCCACATTGTTGGCCAGCAGGCCGCGCAGGAAGGCACGCACATGCTCGCCATTGAGATCGACCACGCACATGTGGGAGACGTCGAACATGCCGGCGTCCGTGCGCACGGCGTGGTGTTCCTCGATCTGGGAGCCGTAGTTGACCGGCATGTCCCAGCCGCCGAAGTCGACCATGCGGGCGCCGATGGCGCGGTGGATAGCGTTGAGGGGCGTGGCCTGGAGCGTCATGGAATCCTCGGGGGAAGGCTAATCTCGGTTCGAAAACGAAAAAAGGGCCATCCGCCGCAGGATTCGGCGCGCAATAGCGCTGCCAAATCCGCTGCGGCGGATGACCCCTCTGTCCTCGATACCTGAGAGATTACAAGGCGGCCCCGGCTAAACCAGGACCCAGGCCTTGCGCGCCCCTTCGGTGGGCACGCTCACCATTGATTCAGCAATGGCGGGTGCCGCTCTCCAGAGTACGGCGTGCATCGTGTGCATGTTGCAAGCCGATCCGACCAGTCCATGGTGCCTGAGAGTTTTCGGGTGATACCCCTTCGGCGGCGCAAGATCTGCGCGCTCTCCCGGTCGGATGGCGCGACTCTACAGCCAGCCTCGGGGGCTTGTCAACGCGGGCGATTGCCGGGCTGGCCCGGAGGGCGGGGCGGCCTGCGGGCATGTTAACATCTGCGGCTCCGATGGCTTTTCCTGTGCCGCAGGCTTCACTCGTGGCCGCGCATGTGCTGCCCATGTACTGCCCATGTGCCGCGCGGAGCCTCGCGCCCGCCCTTGCCGGCCATCCCGCCACCCAGCCTCACCACCAGCCCTCGCATGACCCACGGACTTAATCCTGCCCAATCCGAAGCCGTTCGCTACCTCGATGGCCCCTGCCTGGTCCTGGCCGGCGCCGGTTCGGGCAAGACCCGGGTGATCACGCAGAAGATCGCCCACCTGATCGAGGACAAGGGCTTCCAGCCCAAGCACATCGCCGCGGTGACCTTTACCAACAAGGCCGCCAAGGAGATGCAGGAGCGTATCGCCAAGCTGATGGAAGGCAAGACCACGCGCGAGGGCAAGCGCATTCCGATCAAGCAGATCACCGTCAGCACCTTCCACTCGCTGGGCGTGCAGATCCTGCGCGCCGAGGCGGAGCACGTAGGCCTGAAGCCGCGCTTCTCCATCATGGATTCGGACGATTGCTTCGGCATGGTGCAGGAGCAGCTCGCCAGCACCGACAAGAAGCTGATCCGCAGCGTGCAGAGCACCATCTCGCTGTGGAAGAACGGCATGGTCGATCCCGAGACGGCCATCGCCCAGGCCGAAAACCCCGACGATCACCAGGCGGCGCTGATCTACCGCAACTACGTGGCCACGCTGCATGCCTACCAGGCAGTGGATTTCGACGACCTGATCCGCCTGCCGGCCGAGCTGTTCGCGCGCAACGAAGAGGTGCGCATGCGCTGGCAGAACCGGCTGCGCTACTTCCTGGTGGACGAATACCAGGACACCAACGCCTGCCAGTACCAGTTGCTCAAGCAACTCGCCGGCGGCTCGCACCTGCGCGCCCCGGCCTTTACGGCGGTGGGCGACGACGACCAGGCCATCTATGGCTGGCGCGGCGCCACGCTGGACAACCTGAAGCTGCTGCAGACCGATTTTCCCGACCTCAAGGTGGTCAAGCTGGAGCAGAACTACCGCTCCACAGTGCGCATCCTGGAAGCGGCCAACGCGGTCATCTCCAACAATCCCAAGCTGTTCGACAAGAAGTTGTGGAGCGAGCACGGCATGGGCGACCCCATCGCCATCAACCCGATGAACGATGAGGAGCACGAGGCGGAATCCGTGGTGTTCCGCCTGTCGGCGCACAAGTTCGAGCGGCGCGCGCAGTTCCGCGACTACGCCATCCTGTACCGCGGCAACCACCAGGCACGCCTGTTCGAGCAGATCCTGCGCCGCGAGCGCATTCCCTATGTGCTGTCGGGCGGGCAGAGCTTCTTCGACAAGGCCGAGATCAAGGACATTTGCGCCTACCTGCGCCTGATCGCCAACCCGGATGACGATCCCGCCTTCATCCGCGCCATCACCACGCCCAAACGTGGCGTGGGCAACACCACGCTGGAAGTGCTGGGCACCTTCGCCGGGCAGGCCAAGGTCTCGCTGTTCGAGGCGGCCATGATGGGCGGCATCGAGGGCAAGCTGCAGCCGCGCCAGCTGGAGCCGCTGCGCGTGTTCTGCGAGGCGATGGTGCGGCTGGCCGGGCGCGCGGCCAGCGATCCCGCTACCGAAGTGCTGGACGACCTGATGGAAGGCATCCACTACGAAGCCTACCTCTACGACATGTTCGACGAACGCCAGGCGCAGTCGCGCTGGACCAACACGCTGGAATTCCTCGACTGGCTCAAGCGCAAGGGCACCAAGCCCGAGGCCACGGGTGAAGGCGAAGCCACTGGCTTCGACACCGCCGACGGCTTTGGCGACGAAGGCAAGAACCTGCTGGAGCTGACGCAGACGGTGGCGCTGATGAGCATGCTTGAAGGCCGCGAGGAAGATCCCGACGCCGTGCGCCTGTCCACGCTGCACGCCTCCAAGGGACTGGAGTATCCGCACGTGTTCCTGGTCGGCGTGGAAGAGGGCATCCTGCCGCACTGCCGCGAAGACGAGGACATGACCGACGAGAAAATCGAGGAAGAGCGCCGCCTGATGTATGTGGGCATCACCCGCGCCCAGCGCAGCCTGCATATCAGCTGGTGCAAGAAGCGCAAGCGCGCGCGCGACACCTACTCGTGCCAGCCCTCGCGGTTTATCGGCGAGATGAAGCTGGAGGAAGCGCCCGAGATCAAGGACGAGACCCCGGCCATGAGTCCGAAAGACCGCCTGGCCGGACTCAAGGCGTTGCTGGGCACGCCCGGCAAGACCGCGGCGTAGCCAGCGCCGGACGTATAAAGCCCGAACCTACACAGCCGATACATTGCCCTACAAGCGGGACAAGACCCCGGCCTGATGCCTCATTACCATTGATCGTGCCTGGGCTGTCGTTCTGGTCCGGGCGCCGCACCGCTTCGTCCCTTCGGAGCGGGGTGGCCGGGCCGTGATGCCCGACTTCTTCCCTGTTACGCGCCTCCGTACTTTAGTGTCCGGGGGCGTTTTTTTGATGGGCAGGACCGGGGGCTGCCTCAGGTTCGCGCGATACCGATCGTGAACTCGCCCTCCAGCGTGCCGGCCGCATCCTGCAGGCGGCGCACCCGCACCAGGCCGGGATGCGCGCCGGCAATCGGGTCCTGGCTGTTCCGGTACGGCGAGGCGCCGCGAGCGCGATAAGCGGGGTGGCCGAGAAGCACTTCGCGGTTCAGCGCCTCGTCAAAGAACATCTGGGAGGTCAGCACCTCCTCCTTGCCGACATGAATTTTCAGATGGATATGCACCGCGCGCGGCGCGTACCAGCCGGGGTAGATCGTCAGGAACTGCGCGCTGCCATCGGCTCCGGTAGGTTGCACGCCCCGCAGGAAGCGAGCGGCACTGGTGGGCGCGGCGTGCATGCCGCCTTCTTCCCGCCCTGGCCCGGCGCCACCCGCGGACGGTGGTATGCGGCCTCCCCGCGCCCCGGGCGGCGGCGGCATGCCGGCCTGGTCATAGCCGCTATAGCTGCCGCCGGCATCGCAGTGCCAGATGCTGGCCAGCGCGCCGGCCACCGGCGCGCAGCCGCGGTCGGAATCCACCACGACCAGTCGCAGTCGAAGCAACTGGCCGGGCCGGCCATCGCGGATATCGCTGCGCATCAGCGCCTCGTCAATATAGAAAGGGCCCTCGGTCAGTGCCGGCGTAAGCAGGCAGGCGGTCGGCGCGGACTGCGCGGCGGCATCGCCCGCCAGCCCGATCAAGCCCGCGCCGAGCGAGCCGCCCAGCACACCGCCGAGAAAGCGGCGCCGACTGCCGGGGGAGTCATGCTTACTGCGCATCGTGTGCTCCTTGTCGGTGAGGTCCCGCAGCACCGGGTACGTTGCCCGGGCCGTCCGCGCCGAAGGCGCAGGGCATGGGCGCGGGCCCATGCGGCGGCATCGCACCGTCGGCGAAGGGGCCAGGCATCCCGCCCGGCCCCGGCCAGCGGCCCGCTTCCGGCATGGCGCGCAGGCGTTTGCGCTGGCCGGCATCCAGGCTTTCGTCAAAGGCGATCCAGCGGTCGCGCACGGCGCGGCGGTCCTTGTCGAGCGCGTCGTGCAGGTGGTCTTCGCGCTCCGCCCGGGCGCGCAGCGACGGCTCCGGCGCATTGGCCGTGCCGGTGGCATCGGACTGGCCCTCCTCGCGGATAAAGCGCGCCCGCAGTTCCAGTGCATGCGCATGCGCCTCGCGGGCGGCGGCGCGGGCGGCTTGCCAGAGGGCAGTCTGCGCCGGCGTGAGTGCCAGCGCGTCACGCAGCGAGTCGGGCGAGCCTGGCAGGCCAGGCCCGGCCGTGGCCGGCGCGCCGGTCTGCAGCGCATGGGCGGGCAAGGCCAGCGCGCACGCCGCGCACAGCGCGGCAAGCGATACCAGGGCGCGGATCGAGGGTAACAAGCGGGGTAACAAGGCTTGTGGCTGGGTCATGGGAATCTCCGTGGAAGTCTTGCGGGGAGAGGCCCGGGCTGCCGACACCATGCGGATGGCTCAAGCATAGCGGGGCGCCGGGCCGCCGGTGCGGGCCTGCCGGGTGCAAAGCGGCGGGTTGGCGACATGCCATCTTAAAAAGGCAGGCCTCCGTTTGCTTGAGCGCTTGGTCAGCGCGCCGAAGCAATGCCGTACAAAGCGGGCCGCCGGGCGGCGGGCTTTGTATCGCGCGTGATACAAAGCGGCCACAACGCGCCTATCAGGGCGCAACGCCGGGCTGGTAGAGTGAATCCCTGGCGGCGGGCGCTGCCCGGTCGAGCCCGATTCCCCCCGATTAGACACAAACCTGCCGCGAACTCCGCTGCAAACCGCCGCAATAGCCTCCTGCGAAACCCGATGGATCTTTCCCCCGCTACGCCCTTGCACTTGCTGATCGTCGACGACGATCCACAGATCCGCTCCATGCTGGCCGAGTACCTGGCCACCTTCGGCATCGAAGCCGATGGCGCGGAGGGTGGTGCCGCCATGCGCGCCGCGCTGGCCGTGCGCGACTACGACCTGGTGGTACTCGACCTCTCCCTGCCCGGCGAAAACGGCCTGGCGCTTTGCCGCGAAATCCGCGAGCGCGGCGACTTGCCGGTGATCATGCTCACCGCGCGCACCGAACTGGCCGACCGCGTGGTCGGCCTGGAAGTGGGCGCCGACGACTACGTCACCAAGCCCTTCGAGATGCGCGAACTGGTGGCGCGCATCCACACCGTACTGCGCCGCAGCCGGGGCGGCGGCGTGAAGCGCCCCCCGGCGGTGGGCGGCCATGAGCTGCGTTTCGGCCACTGGCGCCTCAATACCACGCTGCGGCAACTGGTGGACGGCGAGGACACCGTGGTGCCCTTGTCCAATGCCGAGTTCCGCCTGCTGCTGGCCTTTATCGAATACCCGAACCGCGTGCTCGACCGCGAACTGCTGATCAACCAGGCGCGTGGCCGCGATCTCGATGTCTTCGACCGCAGCATCGACCTGCTGGTCTCGCGCCTGCGCCAGAAGCTGCGCGATGACCCGCGCGACCCGGCGCTGATCCGTACCGTCCGAGGCGAAGGCTATGTCTTTACCGGCACCGTCGAAGGCTGAGCGCCCGGCCTGGGTGGCCCGCCACGACTCCATGTTCATCCGCCTGTTCCTGGTGATGGCGGCGATCATGCTGGCCGTGCACCTGCTCGGCGTCACGGTCATCGAGAGCATCTTTCCTCACCCCGGGCACAGCGGATTCACTCTCGTCCCCGGCGACGAGCCTCCGCCCCCACCGCCGGGCGAACCAGGCCGCGGGGGAGTCCCCCCGTCCGGCGCCGAAGCGGGCGCGGGCAGCAGCCAAGGCGGTCCGCCGCCGCCACGCCGGCCGCGCGGCAGCCGTGGCTTTGGCCCGCCCCGGCTGGGGCTGCTGTTCCAGCTTGCGGCCATCGTGGCTGCGTCGTGGGTGGGAGCGCGCCTGCTGGCCAGGCCCGTCCAGCGCCTTGCCAGCAGCGCCAGCCGGCTGGCCCAGGACGTGCACGCGCCGCCGCTGGACGAGGACAGCGGCCCGGCCGAGGCCCGCGACGCCGCCAAAGCCTTCAATCATATGCAGCAGCGCATCCGCACCCAGCTGGCGCAGCAATCGCGTTTCCTGGCCGCGGTGTCCCACGACCTGCGCACGCCGCTCACGCGCATGAGCCTGCGTATCGAAGGGGTCGACGACAACCAGGTGCGCTATCGCCTGCGCCAGGACCTCGCCGAGATGAACGGGCTGATCGATGCCACGCTGTATTACCTGCGCGAGCGCGACGGCGCCGCCGCGCCGCGCCAGCGCGTGGATGTGCATGCCCTGTTGCAGGCGGTGGTGGACGACGCCACGGAGATTGGCCAGGACGTCAGCCTGTCCGGCGGCGCTGAGCCTTTGCTGGCCTATCCGGCCGAATTGCGCCGCGCCGTGGTCAACCTGGTGGAAAACGCGCACCGCTACGGCGGCAGCGCGCGCATCGCGCTGGCCGACAGCGCCGAGCGCGTGGTCATCGACGTCTGCGACGACGGCCCCGGCATTCCGCCGGAAGAAATGGCGCGCGTGCTGGAGCCGTTCTACCGGCTCGAATCCTCGCGCAACCGCGCCACCGGCGGGGTCGGCATGGGCCTGTCGATCGCCGCGGATATCGTCTCGCGCCACGGTGGCGAACTGAGCCTGGCCAACCGGCCGGAGGGCGGGCTGCGCGTGCGGATCGTGCTGCCACGAGCCTGAGCGGCAGCTAGTGCGCGGCCGCTACCATTCAGCGGGCCGTTGCGCTGCCCATCGCCGCGAGCTGCACGTATTGCGAGCCGCGCGAGCCATGCGTGAAATCCAGCACGAAATCGCCCACATCGACGCGGGCCTGCAGGGCACGCCGCAGGTCGGCCGGCGTGGCGGCGCGCGGCGCAGACAACGCAGCCCGCACCAGCCAGGCCGCGCCGATGTAGCCAGCCAGCGTGGCGGGTGAAGCGGGCTCGTCCAGGAACTGCTTCATCCGGCCCACGTGCTCCTTGACCACGCGCAGGGTCAGGTCCTGCGGACCTGGCGCAATCTGCGTCAGCACGATGCCGCCGTTATAGCCGGCGCCGAGAATCTCGCGCGCCGCCAGCGGGTTGACCGCGGACAAGCCCACCAGGAAGCCGTACCACCCCCGCGCGGCCAGCGCACGGCCGAGATTGCCGTAGGCCAGCGTGTCGCCGGCCACGATCACCGCCGCCGGGCGCGCCGCGGCGATGCGCGCCGCCGCCGCGCCGCCGTCGCTGCCCTTGCCGGCTTCCAGCGTCAGCGCTTGCAGGCCAGGCTCCTGCTCCAGCTGGCGCCGCCACGGCGTGCCGGCGGCCAGGCTTCCTGCAGCGAAATCCGGCGCCACGGCCAACGCCAGCTGCTTGAGCCCGTAGCTGCGCAACTGGTGAATCGCCGCATCCAGTTCGGCGCGGTAGTCGGCCCGCGTGTACCAGACATGATCGGCCGCGAGCGACAGCCCCGATAAGGGCGCAACGATCTGCACGCCGCGCCGGGCCAGCTCGGGAGAGGCGGCCAGCACCGGCAACAAGGCGTCGCTGGGACCGAACAGGAGTTCGGCGCGCTCGCCGTCGACCAGCGACAGCGCCTGCGCGGTGGCAGCGCGCGGATCGGTTTCGACTTCCCGCACCACGTGCACCACGCGCGGATCGCGCGCGCCGGCGTTGGCCGCGTCGAACATGACCTTGGCGCCGGCCAGGTAGTCGCGCGCGAGATCGGCCTGCGCGCCGCCGCGATCCACCAGGTGGCCAATCACCAGCGGGCGTCGCGGGGGTGCCTGCGCCAGCAACGTGGCGGGCGCCAGCAGAGCGCTGCCGAGGGCAGCCAGCAGGCGGCGGCGCGGCATTTGTGGCGCGCAATGCGCCTGCGCAATCAGGGGAGAAGCGTGCATGGGGGCCGAAGGGACGGATTGAGCTGGTGGATGGAAAGCCGGCAAGCGCGGGGCAGCCTATCCGGTCCAGGTGACGCTGGCATGACGCGGCGCACGCTTGTGACGGCCTGGCCGCTGGTGGCCGGCCAAGGGCCCTGGTGTCATGGGCCACGACTTGATGCCGGTCAACGCGCGCAGGAGCGGCCCCCACTACGATGAGCCATCCAGTCCACCACGAAGGCCGCCCCATGGCTGAGCTCACCCGCGCCACCGCATCCGTCCCCGTTTCCCTTGCCAGTCCACCGAACACCTGCTCCGGCAATTGCGGCGCCGCCTGCAAGAGCAAGCAACCGGGGCGCGCCGCCTCGGCACCGGACCGGCATGCCTTGTCGGACTTCCGCGAGCTGGCCGGCCGCATGGACATCAACGGCCCGCGCTACACCTCCTATCCCACGGCGGACCGCTTCCATGGCGGCTTTGGCGAGCAGGACTACCGGCAGGCACTGGCCGAATGCGCGGCCAGCGCCGGCGTGGATGCCGGCCGGCAGCCGCCCTTGTCGCTCTATGTGCATGTGCCGTTTTGCGAGAACATCTGCTACTACTGCGGCTGCAACAAGATCATTACCAAAGACCATCGCCGCAGCGCCCGCTATGTGGATTACCTGGCGCGCGAGATGGCGCTGGTGGCGCAACAACTCGGCGCGCGGCGCGAGGTGGTGCAATCGCACTGGGGCGGCGGTACGCCGACCTTCCTCGACCCGGCGGAGATGCGCCGCGTGATGGATGCCTTGCACCAGCATTTCAACCTGCTGCCCGAGGGCGAGCACTCCATCGAGATCGACCCGCGCCGGATCGGCGACGCGCAGATGGCGCTGCTGGCCGAACTCGGCTTCAACCGCATCAGCCTGGGCGTGCAGGATTTCGACGCCGAGGTGCAGCAAGCGATCCACCGCGTGCAATCGCAGGCCGAAACCCGGGCAGTGGTCGACGCCGCGCGCCGGCTCGGCTTCCGCTCGGTCAGCATGGACCTGATCTACGGCCTGCCGCACCAGACCACGGCGCGCTTCGCCGCCACCGTGGAGCAAGTGCTGGCGATGCGCCCGGACCGGCTCTCCGTGTATAGCTATGCGCACCTGCCGCACGTATTCAAGCCCCAGCGGCGCATCGACGAGCGCGCGCTGCCGGCGCCCGCTGAAAAACTCGACATCCTGGTCGGCACCATCGAGCAGCTCACCGCCGCGGGCTATGTCTACATCGGCATGGATCATTTCGCGCTGCCGGACGACGCGCTGGCCGTGGCCCAGCGCGAGGGCCGGCTGCAGCGCAACTTTCAGGGCTATTCCACCCACGCCGGCTATGACCAGCTTGGATTTGGCGTCTCGTCGATCGGGGCGGTGGCGGGCCGCTATGTACAGAATGCGCGCACGCTGGACGACTATTACCGCGTGCTCGACGGCGGCGTGCTGCCGGTGATGCGCGGCTTCGCCATGCGCGATGAAGATCACTTGCGGCGCGAGGTCATCGGCGCGTTGATGTGCAACGGCGTGCTCGATATTGCAGCGGTGGAAGCCCGGCATCGCATCGACTTTGCCGCGCACTTCGCTGGCGAGATGGCGGACCTGGCGCGGCTTGCCGGGGAAGGCCTGGTGCGATGCGAGCCCGGCCGCATCGAAGTGACCCCGCTGGGCCGCTTGCTGGTGCGCCGGCTGGCGATGGTCTTCGACGGCTTCCTGCGTGAAGACGCGCGGCGGGCTGCGGACGCGGTGCCGGCAGTGGCACCAGCGGGAACCCCGGGCGCTGATACAGGTACGCCGCTGCCGGCGCCATTGCGCTACTCGCGCGTGGTCTGAGCCACTGACGCCTGGCACAGGCAAACAAAAAGCCCGCGGCGTGCCGCGGGCTTTTTGTTCTCCGGGTCCGTTCCACCGCTTGCGCCGTGGTGGGTGGCCCGGGATGATTTCCGGCCGGTTACTTTGACGCGTTGGCCATGTAGTCGACCGCTGCGATCACGTCGGCGTCCGGGCCGGCGTAGCCGCCCTTCGGCGGCATCACGCCCTTGCCCTTCAGGGCGAAGGCGTGAACGGCGTCCATGCCTTCCTTCAGGCGCGGCGCCCAGGCAGCCTTGTCGCCCAGCTTCGGCGCGCCGGCAACACCGGCGGCGTGGCAGGCGGCGCAGACCTGGTCGTAGACCTTCTTGCCCACTTCGGCGGAAGCCGGCGCTGCAGCAGCAGCAGCCGGTGCGGCAGCCGGTGCAGCACCGGCGGGAGCTGCCGGGGCTGCTGCGGCGGCAGGCGCGGCAGCGGCATCCGAGGCGGCGGCGGTAGCCGGAGCGGCGGCAGCGGGCGCTGCGGGCTCCGGGAATTTGGCACCGCCGGCGTCGGCCATGTAGACCACGGCACGGCCCAGTTCGTAGTCGCTGTAATCGTCGGCGGTGGTGCCGGCGCGGGCTTGCATGGCGCCCTTGCCGTGCAGCACGGAGTTCAGCAGGCCGGTGAAGCCCTGGCCGATACGCGGAGCCCAGTCGCCGGCGGTGCCGTACTTGGGCGCACCGGCAGCACCGGTGGCGTGGCAGGCGGCGCAGACTTCCTTGTAGACCTGTTCGCCCGTCTTAAAGACGCGCGCCGCATTCGGATCCTTCAGTTCGAGCGAGGCGACCGGCTTGATGCGGTCATTGACGGCTTCCACGGTAGCGGTGGAGCCCGCGCCTTCCTTGGCGCCGTGTCCGACAAAATTGACCAGCAGGATGATCACGATGATTGGCACCAGGAAGGCGGCAATCACCACAGCGATCAGCTGCTTGGGGGTCTTGATGGGAGACTCGTGTTCGTCGTGTGCGTTGTGGACGTCGCTCATACTCAACTCTCAATTTGCAGGAAACCTGTGGCCGCTCGCGATCGGCTGCTTATGTGGCCGCTTGCTCGGTGGCCAATTCCCCCTGGCCAATTGCGTGCATCGGACTGTTATCCGGCGTCAACTGTCCCCAAAGGGGCCAGCCAGCAGGGTGCGCCACCGCTGTCCACTGACCTGATGTGGACGTTGCGCAGCCCCGTTTTTACACAAATAACTCGCGATTATAGCCTCAAAGGCCTATGGCATGAGGCAAAAGCGGCTTGGAAGAGACGTCGCCACGCCACCCTGATTGAGCCGGACATGGACGTCCGCGGACAAACACGGTATCCTATGCGACTTTCCGGCAGCGGCACTCGCGCGCTGTCAGCGAAGTACCCCGTCATACCCTGTGCGCCCGTAGCTCAATGGATAGAGTACTGCCCTCCGAAGGCAGGGGTTGCTGGTTCGATCCCAGCCGGGCGCACCAAGATTCCACCTGGCAGTTGCTGCCACGGCAATGCCTTTCCATGGCGATACCCAATAGGCTGGCGGAACGATTTTCACCCGATCGCTTGTAGCCGGTACCGCGACGGACCATCAGCCAGCCTTCGGCCTGGCGCACATCACCCCCGATCCACCGTTACCTGATTGCCAGCACTGCAACTCGACAGGGCCTGAGTCATCGATTGGCCGCTTAACGGCTTTCGCATAGTGCGGGCGGAGACACGCTCAAGCCCCGCTCAGCCTGTCAGCGGCGGTTCCTTGATCTGGCGCAAGGCTTCTCCACCTCTCAGTGCCACCATGAACTACCTGCGGTACCTTGCTGACAGGAAAATTCGCTAAAGCGGAGGTGCAATGATGAAGCGCGCTTACCTAACTCTCGTAGTGCTTTCCATGATGGCAAGCGTGGCGATGGCGCAGGGGCAAAAGAAGCCGGATCCTTATACGGACGGGGGACGCAGTGCGGACCCTTACACGGACGGGGCGAAGTCTGGCAAGTTTGACCCATACACCGAGGGGGCAAAGAAGTCGACCGCGGAAGGACTGAACAAGGATGGATCAAAGGTGGATCCGTACACCAGCGGAGGCAAGTCAGGGAAACCTGACCCGTATACCGACGGCGCGCGTACCGGCAAGCCGGATCCTTATACGGAAGGAGCAAAATCCAAGTGAAATCCGCTAATGCGGCGGCGCATCGGCCACTCGCTGCGGCATCCGTCGCGAGATGGGCGCTGCAGCGTTAGCGGGTGCGTTCCCCGGTCAGGCAACGGCGCGACGCCTGAACACTGGTCGGAGAGTCGAGATGCGGGTTTCAATAGCCGTGGGCTTCATTGCGGCGCAGGCTGTCATGCTGTCAGCCTGTGTCTCGCCAGCAGGGCCGGCCGTCCTATTCCCGGCCAGAGCTGACCCTGCGCAAGCCATGGAGAACTGCCGCGGAAAAATCTGGTCTCGCGCCGGGGCAAGAGTCCAGATGGAGGCCGACGGTGAGATGCCCATGTCCATTACGAGCATCCAGCATCCACCGGCGAGCGGTGCATCAGGCTGTACCGCGTTCATCGAAATTCACTCGAAGACAGCGCTTGCTGCAATGCAGGAGCCGCCAATCATTACGGACCAGCGAAACCGGTTGGCCGTTTCCCCATTTGGTGCCCCGTCGACGGTCCAGGTTGAAAGCCGCGGGGAGATCAACGCGTCAGGGCATTACGCCCGTGCTCACGGAACCTCGGAATCCAAGGCGAGTGGGGTTATCAACTATGCAGGCATCCATTTCCATGAGGGCTTGTTAATTGAGGGTGCAGAAATCAGGTCCAGCGTTTCGCTCAAGATCTACGCTCGCGATTCAGGCGTGGAGTTTGCCGAACTCCATGCGCCAGAGGCGACGGTCTCAATTGGCCCCCGCCGCGTCGGACGCAGCGAACTGATCGAAACCGCCTTTGGCCGCAGGGAGTGTTTTCCAATTTCCTACGAGAAGCGTACGTCGCTCGGACCGATGGAGTTCATGGGTGAAGTTGGCACGTCCAGGTCAACGATCAGCCAGATTACTGACTGGTATTGCCCGAGCGAGGACTTTGTCCTGCGTACGGACGTACGTCAGAACGGCAAGATCCAACGGGTCGAGACAACGGACATTGCGCCACTCGAGGATACGCAATAAGTCCGCAATTCCGGCGGAGCCCATGTCTGGGCGGGCAGCGCTGCCATGCCGTTGATCTGGGTCAACCCGGCCCCAGGCCTGTCTCCTAACCTTCCACATAGATCTCGATATCAAATGGATTCCCGATCAAGGCAAGCTGGAATGCCTACCTGGGGCTCCGGAGCACGATTTGCTTGGTCAGCGCACAGCCAGGAGCATGCGATGCGATGACTTGAGAGCGTCCCGCGGGTATTGTCTGCCGCCTACAATGAAACCATTGAATTGCGGATCCCTGAGGAGAACAGGATGGTCATGCTACTGAACTTTCGCGCGGTGATGGCCGCGGCGTGCGCGACGCTGGCGATCGTATCGGGCACCGCACTAGGGGATGAAATCCCGTTGATCACCGGCAAGCAGTGGACCGAGTCATCGGAGCAGTTGAAGAAGGCTTATCTCATTGGCTTCGCCAATGTCGTCCAGGTCGATATCGCATATCAGGCCCAGACAGGCAATTCACCATCTGACACGCAAAGCGTCGTTCCTCGTATGGCGAAGGGACTGAAAGGCCAAACGCTTGAAACGGTACGCGACGGGCTTGATCGTTGGTACGCCGCGCATCCCGATCGGCTGCAGCGACCGGTCATCGAAACCATTTGGTTCGAAATGATCGTTCCCGGACTAAAGCAAAACAGGTAGGTGACACGCATGAAACGACTCGGACTGATTGCCGCAACGCTGGCTTTCGCCTCTGTTGTCGGCTGCACGAACATGACGCCGCAACAACAAGGGACGATGTCCGGCGCGGGCGTGGGCGCGTTGGCCGGCGCAGGCATTGCTGCCATCGCGGGCGGGAGCGCCTGGACCGGTGCCGCGGTAGGCGCTGTCGCTGGCGGTGTCGCGGGCAACATCAAGGGAGGCAAGCAGCAGTAAGGCGCGTCCGCCGCTTCGCTGCAAGATCTGGCGTGGAGACTTGCCACACCCTCCGGCCCTGGCTTGTCACGCGCGGCGCAGCTGGCGCAAACCTGACGATGGGGAATGCCACATGTCCAAGAATACGAAGGGAACGAGCGAAAGTGCCGCGCCTCAAACCGGGACGCCTTACTTGTCGGCTGATGAACGCGCCGCTAGAGGGCGGGCACTGCGCGACACGGTGCCGCGCGCATCGCATGCTGGCTGGACGGCGCCCAAGGATCGCCGCGACCCGATTGAACTCCTGATCGAATCCAATGAGGGCCGCATCCTGAGCCTGACCCCGATCCGCTTCGGGCGCATGGCGGCTTCGCCATTCGCGTTCTATCGTGGCGCGGCCGTATTGATGGCAGCCGACCTTGCCGGCACCCCGACGAGCGGGATCCGGGTACAGGCGTGCGGCGATGCGCACCTGATGAACTTCGGCGGCTTCGCGACGCCCGAGCGCAACGTGATCTTCGACGTCAACGATCTCGACGAGACGCTGCCGGCCCCTTTCGAGTGGGACCTGAAGCGGCTTGCAGCCAGCGTGGTCGTGGCAGCGCAACATCTGGAGCTTCCCCGCAGCGACGCGGGACGCGTGGCCACGGATCTCGTGCGCGAGTACCGCGAGCGGATGGACAATTTCGCCGGGATGCGGGCGCTCGATGTCTGGTACAACAAGATCGACCTGCAAAAGTATGAAGACCGGACGGGCGATCCGGCTGTCGTGGCAGCGGCTCGCAAGCGGTTGGAGGAGCGGCTCGAATCGGAGCGGCACAAGACGGTGCCTGACCATCTGTACCCGAAGCTCGTCTCGGAGCAAGGGGTCAAGCCCAGGATCAAGGATGATCCCCCCCTTATTTTCCATCCGACGGAAGAACAGGCTCCCGGTATCGAGTCAGGGTACAAGGAATCCATTGCCTCGTATCGGGAGAGCTTGCCCGAGCATGTCCGGACACTGTTCGACCGCTTCCACTATGTGGACCTGGCTCTCAAGGTCGTCGGCGTGGGAAGCGTTGGCACGATGTGCGCCGTGGGACTGTTCATGGCGGCGGACAACGACCCGCTGTTCCTGCAAGTGAAGGAGGCGAAGGCCTCCGTGCTCGAGCCCTATGCGGGCAAGTCCCTGCACGCCAACCATGGCCAGCGCGTCATCGTGGGACAGCGTCTCATGCAGTCGGCCAGCGATGTGTTCCTCGGATGGACCCGAGGCGTGAACGGCCGCGAATTCTATGTTCGCCAGCTTCGCGACATGAAGTTGTCCGCGGTCATCGAGGACTGGGATACAGGATTGTTGCGGCAATACGCGCGGATGTGCGCGCATGCCCTGGCTCGCGCGCACGCCCGCTCCGGCGATGCTGCGGTGATCGCCGGATACATGGGCTCCGGGCAATCCTTCGACGACGCTGTGGGCGAGTTTGCGACCGAGTATGCCGCCCAGAACCGAAGCGACTATCGGGCTTTCCTCAGTGCAATCCGAGAGGGCCGGATCACGGTGATGGTCGAGGACTAGGCAGGAACGCTGCCGGGGCTTTCCGGGGAGATGCTCTCGGCGTGGAGAGGCCAACAATGAACGCTCGTGTCTCGGAGCCCGGCGACGCCCGGGATTCGCCCCTGACTACGCAAGACTTCTCGCTCGTCCTGGGCGGGCCACTCTTCCAGCTTCTGCGTAGGGCGCACCTGGCCGATGACGCGCTGCTACTGGTGCACCAGCGCATCATCGTTCTGTCCTTGTTTGCCTGGCTACCGCTCCTGGTGCTGTCAGCGGCTGAGGGGCAGCTGTTGGGCGGGCGAGTGACCTTGCCTTTTCTGCTGGACATCGAAGCGCATGCGCGCTTCCTGCTGGTGATGCCGCTGTTGATCGCTTCAGAGCTGGTGGTGCACCTTCGCATGCGGCCGGTGGCGAGGCTGTTCATAGAGCGCAAGCTGATTCCCGAAAGCGCCTCGATGCGATTCGAGGCGGCTATCGCGTCGGCGTTCCGGCTGCGGAATTCCGTGCTCGCCGAGTTGCTGCTGATCGGCCTCGTGTATGGCGTCGGCATCCTGATCATCTGGCGACACTACACGGCACTCGACGCCGCCACATGGTACGTGACATCGTCCGCCGAAGGCTCGAGACTCTCGCTTGCCGGCATGTGGTATGGCTACGTGAGCCTGCCTGTCTTCCAGTTCCTGTTGTGTCGCTGGTACTTCAGGCTCTTTATCTGGATCCGTTTTCTCTGGCAGGTGTCACGTATCAGGTTGATCCTGATTCCCACGCATCCGGACCGCGTCGGCGGCCTGGGATTTCTCGCCCAGGCGGTCCATGCCTTCGCGCTGCTTGCCATGGCGCACGGCGTGCTGCTGGCCGGACAACTCGCCAACCGCATCCTCTATCTCGGGGCCACGCTGCCTGAGTACAAGATACAGATCGCGGTCATGGTCATTTTCCTGCTGTGCCTCGTGCTTGGCCCGTTGCTGGTGTTTTCGCCTCAGTTGGCGGAGGCGAAGCGCACGGGCCTGCGTGAATATGGCACGCTGGCGGAGCGCTACGTACGCGAGTTCGATGCAAAGTGGCTATGCGGAGGAGCCCCTCCCGATGAATCGTTTGTCGGTAGCGGCGACATCCAGTCCCTCGCGGATCTGGGCAACAGCTTCGACGTTTTGCGGACGATGCGCATTGCCCCGATTACGCGAGAATCCATCATGCAGGTCGCCGTGGCCACTCTTTTGCCGGTCCTGCCGCTGGCGCTGACCATGATGCCGTTGGAAGCGCTGCTCAAGATGATGTTCGGCCTGTTGTTCTAGGCGGCCGTTCCCCGTCCGGCATTGCCATGCTCCCGGGAGCGGTAGCGTGCGATGGTCTGTTATTCCCGCTCAATCGGCGCCTGGAAAAACCGGCCGGCATCGGCTGCGTGCTCGAGGCGATGACAAGCCTGCTGCTGGTACATCCGGCGAGCCAACGCACGGTGCCGGGTCCTTGATATCATCCCTCGCATGCTGCCCGATATCCTCATCCCCCACACCGAATACGAAATCACCGCGATCCGCGCGCAAGGCGCCGGCGGGCAGAACATCAACAAGGTCTCCAACGCGGTTCACCTGCGTTTCGATGTTCGCGCATCGTCTCTGGAAGAGGGGCACAAGGCGCGGCTGCTGCAGCTTCACGATCACCGCATCACGCGCGACGGCGTGGTGGTGATCAAGGCGCAACAACACCGCAGCCTGGAAATGAACCGCGAGGAAGCCGTGCAGCGTTTGCACGACCTCGTGCGCAGCGTGGCCACGCCGCCGCGCACGCGCCGTCCCACGCGGCCAACCTACGGGTCCAGGATGCGGCGCCTGGAAGGCAAGAGCCAGCGCAGCCAGGTCAAGGCACAGCGCGGCAAAGTCGTGGACTGAACGCCAACGCCACGTCACATCGCGCATTCGCCGCGCGTACCCGTCCCTGCGCCCGCATATCCCGCCCCCTTATGGGTGGCGCTTCGTGACGCGGTTCGCGAACGCAGCCGCGTCCGCCAGTGCGCGCCGCGCCTCCGGCAGGAAGGGATGGTAGAGCTGCCAGACATGTGGCACGCCGTGCCAGACGTGCAGCTCGGCGGCGCCGCCGGCCGCCCTGGCGCGTTCCACCAGCCGGCGTGAATCGTCGAGCAGCACTTCCTTGTCGCTGGCCTGCACATAGAGCGGCGGCAGCGCCGCCAGCGCGGCCGGGTCGGCGTAAAGGGGCGAGACCAGCGGTTCGGTGGCGGCGGTGTCGCCCAGGTACAGGCGCGCGGCGCGGGCGATCGACTCGCCGTGGAACATGACGTCATGACGGTCGTTGCTGAGCAAGGTTTCGCCGGTAGCCGCCAGGTCCGTCCACGGCGAGAACAGCAGCGCCCCCGCGGGCAGCGCCATGCCGCGCGCCTGTAGCGCGAGCAGCGTCGCCAGCGCCAGCCCGCCGCCGGCCGAATCACCGGCAATCACGATGTTGCGTGGCGCAATACCGAGTGCGAGCAGCGCCGAGTAGGCATCGACGGCATCGTCCAGCGCGGCGGGGAAGGGATGCTCGGGCGCCAGCCGGTAGTCCAGCGAGAACACCGGCATGCCGGTCCCGCGCGCCAGTGCCAGCGTCAGCGGACGGTGCGTCTGCGGCGTGCAGAAGTAGTAGCCGCCGCCGTGCAGGTAGAACAGCGTGGGGACATCGGCGTGCGCGGCGGCGCCATCGCGGCGCGTCCATTCGCCCGGCAACGCGGCCGCCTCGGAGCGTTCGATGCGCCAGCCCGCCGGCACGCGCGCGCTCCGCCCGAACTGCGCCATCGCGCGGCGGGTGCCGGCCACGTCGATCTGCGCCGGCGGCGCCCCGCGCTTCAGGCGTTTTTTCAATCCGTAAGACAGCAACAGGTTCTGCAGGCTCATCGGGCTCCTCGCTCGGTGGTCAGGACTCGGTGTGGAGGATTGCGGCGTTCAGTGCGGCCGGCGCTCCGGCGGCTTGCGCTTGCGCGCCGGGGCGGGTGCCGGTTGTGCCTGGCTTTGCTCGCGCTCCTGCGCCCGCTGCTGCTCGGCGGCGCCGCGCAGCAGCCAGCCGATCAACTGCCTGGATTGCTGGATGCGCTGGCGCCGGCCCTTGGCGCTGTCTTCGAGATAATCCGTCGACAAGTGGAACAGGTAGGACACCACGTAGCCGCACAGATCGTCGATGACCGGGCGGGACAGCCCGGGACACAACGCCAGCCGCTCGATGTCTTCCGCCATTTCGGCGGAGATGTCCGCCAGCAACTGGCGCACCGCGTCGCGCAACGCGGGTTGGGGGCCGGTGCTGCCGCACACACCGACAAAGAAGGCGTCGGGGTGGGCCTCGGCGTAGGCGAAGAATGCGTCGCAGGCACGCGTGGCGACTTCGCCGGGATTGTCGCGCGCCACGGCCCAGCGCACCGCGCGCAGCATGGGCCGCAACTCGTTGCTGACCTCGGCCACCGCGGTCAGCGCCAGGTCTTCCATATCGCGGAAGTGGCGATAGAACGTGTTGGGGTTGAGCCCCGCCTCGCGCGCCAGTTCGCGCAGGCCCAGGCCGGCGAAGCTGCGCCTGGCCGCAGCCAGGCGCAGCGCCGCGTCGATCAGTTTGCGTTTGCCGCCGGCAACGTCTTCCATGGTCTCAGCCAAAAAGTTAAGGCCGGGATACCCCGGCGTGGTCATGCTTCGGTTTGGAATTGACACTCGGTCTACATTCGTCTACTTTGCTGCAAAAGTAGACGAATGTCTACGCCGACTTGCGGGGGCACCGATGCACCCCGCAAGAAAATAACGAACAAGAGACACAAGGCGGCCGCATGCCCCTTGGCCCAATCCTGGCGATCCGCTCGCCGACTACCACCTGGTGAACCGACCATGCAGCGCGACTCCGCTCCCGCCGTTACCGCCGCAACCCTGTCTGCCGCGCCAGGCGCGCACGCCCTCGCGCCGATTCCGTGCGACGCCGGCTGGCCGCTGGTCGGCAACCTGCTGCAAGTCACGCCCGGCAAGGTCGCGCAGCATCTGCTGGCACGCAGCCGCCATTTCGATGGCATCTTCGAACTTGATTTCGCCGGACGCCGCGTGGCGTTCGTCAGCGATGCCGCGCTGGCGGGCGAGCTGTCGGACGGGCAGCGCTTTCGCAAGATCGTCGGGCCGCCGCTGTCCTACCTGCGCGACCTGGCAGGCGACGGCCTGTTCACCGCGCACGGGGAGGAAGAGAACTGGGGGCGCGCCCACCGCATCCTGATGCCAGCTTTCGGCCAGCGCGCGATGAAAGGCTACTTCGACGTGATGCTGCGCGTGGCCAACCGGCTGGTCGACAAATGGGACCGCCAGGGCGCCGACACCGACATCGCGATCGCCGACGACATGACCCGGCTCACGCTCGACACCATCGCGCTGTCGGGTTTCGGCTATGACTTCGATTCGTTCTCGCGCGAGCAGCTCCACCCCTTTATCGATGCGATGGTCGGCGCGCTGGAAGAGGCCATGGGCAAGCTGACCCGCTTCGCGCTGCAGGACAAGTTCATGCACGCGGCGCACCGCAAGTTCGCCGAGGACATCCGCTACATGCGCGAGCTGGTGGACGAGGTGGTGAGGCAACGCCGCGCCGTGGCCGGGAAGGATGCCGGCCAGCCGCCGGCGCACGACCTGCTCAACCTGATGCTGGACGCGCGCGACCCCGACACGGACCAGCGCCTGGACGATGTGAATATCCGCAACCAGGTCATCACCTTCCTGATCGCAGGGCACGAGACCACCAGCGGCTTGCTGACCTTCGCGCTGTACGAACTGCTGCGCAATCCCGGCGTGCTGGCGCAGGCCTATGCCGAAGTGGACGCCGTGCTGCCGGGCGATGCGCCGCCGGTCTATGCCGACCTTGCCAGGCTCCAGGTGATCGACCGCGTGCTCAAGGAAACACTGCGCCTGTGGCCCACCGCGCCCGCCTTTGCGGTGGCGCCGTTCGAGGACACCGTGATCGGGGGGCGCTACCTGATCCACAAGAACCGCCGGGTTTCGGTGGTGCTCACCGCGCTGCACCGCGATCCCAAGGTGTGGGCCGATCCCGAACGCTTCGACATCGACCGCTTCCTGCCGGAGAACGAAGCCAGGATCCATCCGCACGCCTACAAGCCGTTCGGCAATGGCGAGCGCGCCTGCATCGGGCGCCAGTTCGCGCTTACCGAGGCCAAGCTGGCGCTGGCGCTGATGCTGCGCAACTTCCAGTTCAGCGATCCGCACGACTACCAGTTCCGCATCAAGGAAACGCTGACCCTGAAGCCGGATGCGTTCACGTTGCGCGCGCGCAGGCGCCGCCCGCATGAGCGCATCGCCGCCGCCGCGGCGGCCGGTGCGCCCGGCGTCCAGTCGCAACACCCGGCGGTGCGGGGCAACGGCCAGGCCCTCGCCGTGCTGTGCGGGTCGAGCCTGGGCACCGCGCGCGAACTGGCCGAGCAGATCCATGCCGGTGCGCTGGCGGCCGGCTTCCATGCCACGCTGCGCGACCTGGACGACGCGGTTGGCGCGCTGCCCGCCGAAGGCCTGGCGGTGATCGTGGCGGCGACCTACAACGGCCGCGCACCCGATTCGGCGCGGCGCTTCGAAGCCATGCTCGACAGCGCGGCTGTGGATAACTATCGAGCCGAAAACTTGCGCTTTGCCGTGCTCGGCTGCGGCAATTCGCAGTGGGCCACCTACCAGGCATTCCCCAAACGCCTGCACGACTTCTTTAGCGCCGCCGGCGCCACGCCATTGCTCGCGCGCGGCGAAGCCGACGGCAACGGCGATTTCGACCAGGCGGCGGAGTCGTGGCTCGCCGTGCTGTGGCAATCGCTGCAGGCGCTGCGTGTGGAGCAGGGCGCGGCGCCCGATTCGGCGGGCGCGAGCCACATCGAAGTGCGGCTGCGCGACATCGCCACGATCCGCGCCGGCACGCTGCCGCCGTCGACGCAGGCCTTCACGGTGCTGGCCAACACCGAACTGGTGAACGATCCTGCCGGCCTGTGGGACTTTGCGCAGGAAGCGCCGCGCACTTCCACGCGCGACATCCGGCTGCGCCTGCCCGAAGGTGCGAGCTATGCCACCGGCGATCATCTCGCGGTCTATCCGCAGAACCATCCGGCCACCGTGCGCGACCTGTGCGAGCGGCTCGATCTCGATCCCGAGGCCATGGTGACGCTGTCCGCCGCGCATGCATCCGCCGCGCGCGGCCTGCCGCTGGAGGAGGCGCTGCCCGTGCGCGCGCTGCTGACGCATTTCATCGAATTGCAGGACGTGGTGTCGCGCCAGACGCTGCGCACGCTGGTGCAATACACGCGCTGCCCCTTCACGCGCGCGGCGCTGGAACGGCTCGGGTCGGACCATGCGGAAGACGGCTACGCCGCGCGCGTCGCCGCGCAGCGGCTGGGGCTGGTGGACGTGCTGGTGAACCATCCCGCGATCGAGCTGACGCTGCCGGGCTTGCTGGCCTGCACGGTGCCGATGCGTCCGCGCTTCTACTCCATCGCCTCGTCGCCGGCGGTATCGCCCGACGTGGCGACGATCACCGTCGGCACCGTGTTGTCGGCGGCATTGTCGGGCCGCGGCCTGTTCCGCGGCGTGGCGTCCACCTGGCTGCAGGGACTCGCGCCGGGCGCCGTGGTGGCGGCGGCGATCCGTACGCCCAATCCGGCCTTCGCACCCGATCCCGATCCGGCGCGGCCGATGATCCTGGTCGGGCCAGGCACCGGCATCGCGCCGTTCCGCGGTTTCCTGGAAGAGCGCGCGGCACAAATGGCCGCTGGCCAGGCGGTGGCAGCCAGCCGTCTCTATTACGGCTGCCGCCATCCGGAGCATGACTGGCTCTACCGCGACGATGTGGCGCGCTGGCAGGCCGGGGGCGTGGTGCAGGCGCATGCCGCCTATTCCACCGCCGGCGCGCCGGACCAGCGCTATGTGCAGCATCTGCTATGGCGCGATCGCGAAACCGTGTGGGCGATGCTGCAGGACGGCGCCACGATCTATGTGTGCGGCGACGGCCGGCTGATGGCGCCGGCGGTGCGCCGCACACTGATCGAAATCGCAGCGCAGCAGGGCGGCATGAGCGAGGCCGCGGCGTCCGACCGGCTTGCAGCGATGGTGGCGCAGGGGCAGTACCGGCAGGACGTGTTCAACTAGCCGGCCGGGTACCGTCTCGCCATCGCTCCGGTTGGCAGGAATCTGCGGATCATTGTCAGCCGCCACGGCGCCATATTCCTTACGCTCGGTGTCATCCCCACCGCCCTCACACCGGAGCGCCCGATGGCACGTCCCGCGATGTCCCAGGCCCGGGTCCTGGCAATCTGCCAGGCCCTGTTCACCTCAGCCCTGTCCGTCGATCTGACGCTGACCGGGCTGGTCGGCTACACGCTCGCGCCTGACAAGGCGCTTGCCACGCTGCCGTTTGCGCTGATCACCGTCGCATCGGCCCTCACCGCCATCGCCGCCGCCTTCCTGATCGAGCGGCTGGGCCGCCGCGCGGCATTCAGCCTCGGCGGGCTGGCGTGCTGCGCCGGCGGACTGGTGTCCGTGTGGGCGATCGCGCACCATGACTTCGCCGCCTTCTGCGTGGGTACCGCGCTGGTCGGCGTGTTCCAGGCCTTCGCGCGCTTCTACCGGCTGGCCGCAGCCGATGCCGCCGCGCCCGCCGACAAGCCGCGCGCAATTTCCACTGTGCTGACCGGCGGCGTGGTGGCGGCCGTGTGCGGCCCCGCCATCGCGGCGTGGAGCAGCGACCTGATGGTGGCGCAGCCCTTCGCGGGCTCCTACGCGGTGGTATCGGTGTTCGGTCTCGCCACGGTTCTGCTGCTGGTTTTCGGCTACCAGGAGCCGCCCGCCCAAGCCGCCGCCGCGGTAGCCGCCGGGCACGGCGACACGGCACTGCCCGCGCGCCCGCTGGCCGGGATCGCGCGCCAGCCGGTCTTCCTCGCGGCCTTCGCCAACAACGGCATCGGCAATGCGGTGATGATGTTCGTGATGACCGCCACGCCGATCGCCGCGGTGGCGTGCAGCCACACCATCAAGCAGGGCGCGCAGATCATCGAGTGGCACCTGGTCGGGATGTACGCGCCATCCTTCTTCTCCGGCTGGCTGCTGCAGCGCTTTGGCCGCGGGCCGATGCTGATGTGCGGCATCGCGCTCGCTGCGATGAGTTCGCTGGTGGCCCTGGCGTCGACAGCGCTGCCGGCCTTCTACGTCGCATTGCTGTGCCTGGGCGTTGGCTGGAATTTCATGTTTGTCGGCGGCACCACCTTGCTGGCGGAGAGCTACCGGCCCGCGGAGCGCGCGCGCACCCAGGCGCTGGCCGAATTCTCCGCTGCCGCGCTGACCGCGCTGGCCACGCTCGCCGCCGGCCAGGTGCTGTACCGCTATGGCTGGCAGGCGGTCAACCTGGCGGTGCTGCCCGCGCTGGGGGTGGCGCTGCTGGTGACGCTGGGCTGGCAACGGCAAGCGCCACGCGCTGCGGCACTGGCGGGTTGACGGTCGGCGCCAGTATGATCGGCGGCTGGCACGCACTCATACTCTCGTCCAGGCCATCGTCCATGCCATCCAGCCTTCCCTTGCCATCCGACCCGCCGCGCATCGTGGTGCTGGTCGCGCCGGATCCCGCGCAGGAGCTTGACATCACCGGCCCCAGCGCCGTGTTCGGCCATGCCAACCGGCTCGACGGACAGCGCTCGCCCGCCTACGAGATCCGCATCGCCAGCGTGCGCGACGACGGCCTGGTGTGCACCGAGAGCGGCATCCGGCTGCTGGCGGATGCGCCGTATCACCGCATCGGCGAGATGCTGTCAGGCCCGATCGATACCTTGCTCATCGCCGGCGGCTCGGGCCATGCGGCGGCCGCCGGGGACGAGCGGCTGATCGGCTGGATCCGCGAGCAGGCGCCGCGCGTGCGCCGCCTCGGCGCGGTCTGCACCGGCGCTTTCGTACTGGCGCGCACCGGCCTGCTCGACAGCCATCGCGCCACCACCCACTGGCGCCACGCCGCGCGCCTGGCGCAGCGCCATCCGCTGGTGCAGGTGGACCCGGACCCGATCTGGATTCGCGCCGGCCAGTTGTACACATCGGCCGGCGTCACCGCGGGCATGGACCTGGCGCTGGCGCTGGTGGAGGACGATCTCGGCCACGCCGCATCGCTGGCTGTCGCGCGCGAGCTGGTGCTGTTCCTGCGCCGGCCCGGCAGCCAGGCGCAGTTCTCCACCTTGCTGCAGGCGCAGAGCGCGCAGAGTCCGGAATTACGTGAATTGCAGGGCTGGATGGCCGAGCACCTGGCGCGCGACCTGTCGGTGCCCGTGCTGGCGGAGCGCGTGGCGATGAGCCCGCGCAACTTCGCGCGCGTGTTCGCGCGGCAGGTCGGCGAGACGCCGGCGCGTTACGTGGAGCGGCTGCGGGTGGAGGCGGTGCGGCGCATGCTGGAGGAGGACGGGCGGCGGCTGGAAGGCATCGCCCATGCCACCGGCTTTGCCAATGCCGACGTCATGCGGCAGGCTTTCCAGCGGCATGTGCAGACCACGCCGGAGCGCTACCGGGCGGCGTTCAGGTCGCAGGGAGACGGGAGCGCGGCCTTGACCGAAGCCGACAAGATGCGCCAACGCCGATTGAAATGACGGCGGTGTTGACTCCCTCTCCCCCAGCCCCTCCCGCAAGCGGGAGCGGAGAGCCCGGCAGTGATTTGCCTACCCTTAGCCCTTGGCCTGCAACGCAGCAATCCGCTCCTCGATCGGCGGGTGGCTGGAGAACAGCGACAGCCACGACTTGCCGCCGGCGATCCCCATGGCCTGCATGTTCTGCGGCAGGCCGTCCGGCTCCAGCCCGCCCAGGCGGCGCAGCGCCGCCACCATCGGCGTCGGGCTGCCCATCAGCCTGGCCGCGCCGGCATCGGCACGGTATTCGCGGTGGCGCGAGAAGGTGGCCACGATGATGCTGGCCAGGATGCCGAACACGATCTCGCACACCACCACCGTGATCATGTAGCCGATGCCGGGGCCGCTCGATTCCTCATCGTTCTTGCGCAGCATCGAATCCACGAAGTAGCCCACCACGCGCGCCAGGAAGATCACGAAGGTGTTGACCACGCCCTGGATCAGCGTGAGCGTGACCATGTCGCCGTTGGCGATGTGGGCCACCTCATGCGCCAGCACGGCTTCCACTTCGTCATGCGACATGGTCTGCAGCAGGCCGGTGGAGACCGCCACCAGCGAGTTCTTCTTGGTGGCACCGGTGGCGAAGGCGTTGGCCTCGCCTTCATAGATGGCGACTTCCGGCATCGGCAGGCCGGCGCGGTCGGCCAATTTCTGCACGGTCTGCACCAGCCATAGTTCGGTGCTGTTGCCGGGGTGGGTGATGACCTGCGCACCGGTGGACCACTTGGCGATGGTCTTGGACATCAGCAGCGAAATAAAGGAGCCACCGAAGCCCATCAGCGCGGCAAATACCAGCAGCATGCCGAGGTTGAGGCCGTTGCCGGTCAGGAAGCGGTTCACGCCCAGCAGGCTGGCGGTGAAGCTGAGGACAAGCATGACGGCGAGGTTGGTCGCCAGGAAAAGGAGGACGCGTTTCATTTTTTGATGTGAAGAAGTGATCGATACAGTGGGGAAACCAGGCGCGCGCATTGCAGTCATCGCGGGCACGCCGGGTGCTCACGGCGAACGGAAAAATCGCAAGGGCGAACAACGAGTGCGCGCAAGACCAGCTTGCGCGCGGGGAGAGCATCAGGCGCTGGGTGGGCGCTGCTGGAGGGGAAGGTCGGGGTCGGGCAATGCGCCGGCGCGGTGCGCGGGCGCGCCGCTACCGGCGAGCCCGGCGACAAAGCGAAGGGGCGAGGCCGGCAACAGGGATTCGGCCAGGTCGGCGCCGGGCTGCGAAGGATCGCCAGGATCAGCGGAGCCCGGGGCTTCGTCCGGGTCCGCCGCGATGCTGGCAGCGGCCGCGTCGGCGCGATCCCGGTTATCCACAGCGGCGTATGCGGCATCTTGTGCCGCCTGCGCCGCCGTGCCGCTCGAATCCGGCTGCGCCCACCCATGCGACGCCGCGTCGCCGACCGCGCACACGCCTGCGCCTGCCCAGCTCTGGAAGGGCATGACGGCAAGCATCAGAAGCAGCAGCAGGAAGCGGATGGCGCGCACAAATAGGTTGGTTTGGGATCGCTCGATATGGGGATTCGACACGAATCCGTGGCGAGAATTCTACAGGATGCGGCATTGCCACATGTAGTACCGCAAGCATCACATCCCAACACTTAGCCGAGGATTTTTTGCGCGGCGCGCGTCCCCCACCAGGCGGCTTCCTCGAACACCGAAACGCCGGACAGGTCTGCGTGGGCGAACAGGACGCGCCCGTCGGCCGCGCGCAGCGCCGCGGCGCCGGCGTTGCCGAGAAAGCCGGTGCGCGGCGAGGCCATGGCATGCCCGCGCACGGTGATCTCCACCGCGTCGGCGTGGCGCCAGAAGGCACGCCCGTAAGCCGTGCGCAGGTCGGTGGTGGCATAGTCCATCAGTTCGGCGGGGCTGGCCTCTGCCAGCCAGCGGCGGGTATCGGCGAGCGGGCGCGGTGCCGCGCCCGGGTCGGCGGCAGCGTCGAGCGGGCAGTAGGCGGTGAACACCGTGGCCGCCGGCATCGCTTGCCGGATCAGCTGATGCGTGCTCACTACATAGCCCAGCCCGCGCCCGCCGTGCACCACGTTGTCCCAGGCCAGCGGTACGCCGGCTGCCTCCGGCGGGAAACCGCGCAGGCGGAAGCTCGACACCATCCACGACGCGCTGGGCGGCAGGTGGCGCGCCGGGTCGAAGCCGAACTCACGCAGCGGCGCCACACGGGCGGCCACATGCAGCGGCATGGCGCAGATCACGCGGCGCGCGCGGATGCGGTAGAGGCGCGGTGGCCGGGCGCCCACGCCGTCCGGCCACCAGGCGCACAGCACCGAGACCTCCCGGCCTAGCTCCCGTAGCTGCAAGGCCATGCCGGGGCGGCGCCAGGGCGGCGCGCTGCCCTGCCGCCCCGCGCCGCGGTGCGCATCGATCCGTGCCGAGAGCCGCGTCACCAGCGCATGCAGCCCGTCGGGCCAGGTCAGCACGGCGCCGTCGGCAGCATCGCTCGCATGGCCCGCGCGGCTGGCGAAGTAATACAAGCCGGCCCAGGCGGAGATCAGATCGTGGCCCGCGCCGTAGTCGTCGCGGCAGCAGTAGTCCACATACGTATGCAGGGTGGGCGAGGTATAGCCTTCGGCCAGCATCCATTGCCGCATGCTTTGCCGGTCCAGCGCGGTCCAGGCCGGATCCTGCGAGGCCAGCGCCAGCGGAATGGCGAAGGCCTTGCGTCCATCGCTGCCGCGCGCGGCCTTGAGTTGCTCGACGCGGGCCAGGAAGCGTGCGTGCTGCGCGGCTTCCTCGTCCGGCACGGCATCGCTGGGCAGCAGGCCATCGTGCCATTTGCCGTCGAAGAGCAGGCGCTCGTCGGGCGCATGCACCAGCGCGCGCTCGTCGAACTCCGGCCGCGCGGCAAAGGGGTCGCGCCGGATCACGCCGGTATCCGCCAGCATCTCGCGGATATGCGTGGATTCGGGCGAGGGCAGCGGCAGGTAGTGCGCGCCGCGCGGGAAGGCCAGGTCGCCGCCGAAATTGCCGCCCGCCGCATTGCCGCCGAACTCCGGCCCGTCCACCAGCACGAAATCCTTCAGCCCGCCGCGCGCCAGCTGCCACGCCGCGCTGAGCCCGGCCACGCCGCCGCCGAGGATGGCAACGTCGGTCACGATCTCGTCCTGCGCGGGTACGGCCGACGGCCAGCTGGCGGCATCGCGCAGCGCATGGCCTTCGGCCATGCCGGGGCGCAACACGACGGGCGCGGGCTCGCGCAGGCCGACGCCCGCCAGGAAGCGGCTGGCATCGTCGCCCAGCCGGTCGCAGCCGGAGAGCAAGCCCAGGCCGGCCGTGCCGGCGCCGGCGATCAGGAAGCGGCGGCGGTCCATTCGGGCTCCCCGTGCTGGCAACGGCAATCAGCGAATGACATTGCGCCAGTCCTGCTCGAAATCGTGCACCAGCGTCTGCTCGTTGAGCCGGTTCGCGCGCGCCTCGCGCGGCGCCATGTCGGCGGGGAAGCGGAACATCAGCGCGGTGCTGTCGGCGTCGAGGAACCTGAGTGGCACGCTGTAGCGCGTCGGCGGCGTGTAGTCGGCGCGCTTGGCCGCCAGGATGAAGCCCCACTCGCCGAAGGACGGCACGTAGGCATGGTAAGGCCAGGTATGCAGGCCCGCTTCGCGCAGCGTGGCGTCGATATCCCAGAACGAGCGCGGCGCGAAGTAGGGCGACGTGGACTGCACCACCGCATAGCCCTTCTCGGCGAGATGGTGCGACATCAGCTTGTACATCGGCACCGAGTACAGCTTGCCGAGCCCGAAGTTGGACGGGTCGGGCAGGTCGACGATGATGGCGTCGAACATCTCGTTGCGCTGTTCCATCCATTGCGCGGCATCGGCATTGACCACCTGCACGCGCGCATCCTTGAGCGACCCCTGGTTCAGCGCCACCAGCGGTTCGCTGCGCGAGAACAGCGTGGTCATGGCCGGGTCGAGGTCGACCAGCGTGACGTGCTCGATATTCTTGTGCTTGAGGATCTCGCGCACCGCCAGCCCGTCGCCGCCGCCGATCACCAGCACGCGGCGCGCCCAGGGCAGCGCTTGCAGCACCGGATGCACCAGCGCCTCGTGGTAGCGATGTTCGTCGCGCGAGGAGAATTGCAGGTTGCCGTTGATATAGAGGCGCAGGTCATCCTTCCAGCGCGTGATCACCAGGCGCTGGTACGGCGTGCTTTCGCTGTGGATGATCTCGTCGCCGAACATGCCGCGCTCCGCCCAGTGGGTGAGCCGCCCGGAAGCCAGGAAGCCGCCGGCCAGCAGCGCCAGCACCAGCGAGGCACGCAGCATGCGTGACATGACCGGCTTGAGTTCGTCACGGAAGATGTGGAGGGTGGCCAGCGCCACGCCGGCATTGAGCATGCCGAACAGGAAGCCGGTGCGCGACAGGCCCAGGCGCGGCGCCAGCACCAGCGGGAACACCAGCGAGACCGCCAGCGCCCCGAGGTAGTCGAAGGTAAGCACGCGGCTGACCAGTTCGCTGAAGGCGGTGCGGCGTGTGTTGAGCACGCGCATGACCAGCGGGATCTCCATGCCCACCAGCACGCCGAGCACGAACACCATGGCGTAGAGCGCGGTGCGAAAGGGCGCCGACAGCCACGCGAACACGACGAACAGCAGCGCGGCGGAGATACCGCCGAGCAGTCCGATCAGGATCTCGATATCGATGAAGCGCGCCAGCACGTCTTCGTCCTTCACATAGCGCGACAGCCAGGAGCCCACGCCCATGGCGAACAGGTAGCAGCCGATGATGGAAGAGAACTGGAGGATGGAATCGCCCAGCAGGTAGCTGGAAAGGGCGCCGGCGATCAGCTCGTAGCCGAGCCCGCAGGACGCCACGATCAACACCGAAAGAACAAGGGTACGGTCGCGCATCAGGTAATCAGTCGGGTCGGCGGTCGGGATCGGATGGGCAGGGGAGGGAGGGGAGCAGGCGAGCCGCGATACAGGATCCGCCTGGCACGCTGTAAATTGTTGTCATTGCCGGAAATGGACAACGATATACTTGAGCGCCGGCGCGGCAGCGTAGCCGGCAGGATACTGCCAAAAGTTGAACCGGAACACCGTCGTGGAACCCGCCGGAGAATAACAACGATGCAAGCCATCTACGCCTACGTGCTGCACTTGCTGGCTGGCCTTGCCCTGCTGGCAATGTTCGTCGGAGTCTACACCAGGATCACGCCCTTTCGCGAGTTCGCGCTGATCCGCCAGGGCAACCTCGCTGCGGCGCTGTCGCTGTCGGGAGCAATGATCGGTTTTTGCTTTACGCTGTCGTCCAGCATCCAGCACAACGACACCTTCCTGATGTTCCTGGTGTGGTCGGTGGGCGCGATGCTGGTCCAGGCGCTGGCCTACGCCGGGCTGACGCGCGCGCTGCCCGACATGGACGCCGCGATCGAGTCGAACAATATCGGCATGGGCGGGCTGATGGGCGCCATCTCGGTGACGGTCGGGGCGATCAACGCCGCCTGCCTGTCCTGACTGGCCGGATTTGCTGGGAATTTGCTGAGAACTTTGGGGATCGCCATGAGCATCGGATCGTTCATCAAGAAGCAGTTTATCGACATCCTCCAATGGACCGAGGACAGCGACGGCGTGCTCGCCTGGCGCTACCCGATGGAGGATATGGAAATCCAGTACGGCGGCAGCCTGACCGTGCGCGAGTCGCAGATGGCGGTGTTCGTCAACGAAGGCAAGATCGCCGACGTGTTCGGGCCCGGCATGCACAAGCTCACCACGCAGACGCTGCCGGTGCTGACCTACCTGAAGAACTGGGACAAGCTGTTCGAGTCGCCCTTCAAGTCGGACGTCTACTTCTTCAGCACCCGCCTGCAGATCGGCCGCAAGTGGGGCACCGCCCAGCCCATCACCATCCGCGACGCCGATTTCGGCATGGTGCGGCTGCGTGCCTTCGGCCTGTACTCGTACAAGATCGCCGATGCCGCCAGGTTCTACACGGAGATCAGCGGCACGCGCGCGGAGTACACCCGCGACGAGGTGGAAGAGCAGCTGCGCAACCTGCTGATCGCCACCATGACGTCCACGCTGGGCGGCGCCTCGGTGCCGTTCCTCGACATGGCCGCCAACCAGGCGTTGATGTCGCAGACCATCCGCGACAAGCTGGCGCCGGAGTTCGAGCGCTATGGCGTGGCGCTGGATAATTTTGCGGTGACCAATGTGTCGCTGCCGGAGGAACTGCAGAAGGCCATCGACACCCGCATCTCGATGGGCATGATGGGCGATATGGCGAAGTACACGCAGTACCAGGTCGCCACCTCGATCCCGCTGGCCGCGCAGAACGAAGGCGGTGTGGCCGGGCTGGGCGCCAGCCTGGCGGCCGGCGCGGTGATGGGCCAGGCGATGGCGGGCGGGCTTGGCGCCGCCGCTGGCGTACAGCCCGCCGCGCCCGCTGCGGCGGCTGCGGGTCCGGCTGCGGCACCCGCGGACGATCCCGCCGCGCGGCTGCAGAAGCTCAAGGACCTGCTCGACAAGAGCCTGATCTCCCAGGCCGACTTCGATACCGCCAAGGCCGAGATCCTGAAGAAGCTGGTCGGCTGAGCGTAGCGGACGCATGCAAGAAATCAATTGCCCAAGTTGCGGCGCGCCGGCGGCCTTTCGCTCGTCGGCCGCCGTGATGGTGGTGTGCGAGTACTGCCACAGCACGCTGCTCAAGGACGCCGACACGGTCAAGGACATCGGCAAGATGTCCGCCGTGCTGGAGGACTACACGCCGCTGCAGCTCCATACCTCGGGCCAGTGGGATGGCCAGGGCTTCACGCTGGTCGGCCGCATCCAGCTGCGCTACGACGCCGGGCTGTGGAACGAGTGGTATGTGCTGTTCGACGACGGCAGCGACGGCTGGCTGGCCGATGCCTCCGGCCAGTACATGCTGACCCGGCGCGTCACCGCCGGGCAATCCGCCGCCCAGCTCAACGGCGTGGCGCTGCCGCGCCATGACCAGCTCACGCCGGGCACGCCCCTGTACTTCGACAAGCATCGCTACCTGGCCAGCGATGTGCGCAGCGCGCGCTGCACCGGTGGCCAGGGCGAACTGCCGTTCACGGTCGGCGCGGGCTGGGCCGCGCAGGTGGCGGACTTCCGCGACGAGGGCCGTTTCCTGACGCTCGACTACGCCGACGGCGATCCGCCGGCCATCTATACCGGCCAGGCGGTCAAGCTCGACCAGCTCAAGTGCCAGCTGCTGCGCGAGACCGACCAGATCGCCGGCACCGCCGACCGCTATCGCGGCAAGGCCGTGCCGCTGGCCTGCCCGGGCTGTGGCGGCGCCATCGCCTACCGCGCGGGCGTGGCCAGCTTCGTGGTCTGCCCGAGTTGCCACAGCGAGATCGATTGCACCACCTCGACCGCGCTGGTGCTGGACAAGCAGCGCGAGCTGGATGCGCTGCGGACCAGCCTGGCGCCGGGCGATACCGGCAGCATCGACGGCAAGCCCTACACGGTGCTGGGGCTGATGCAATGCACCGACAACGACGAGGACGAAGCCTCCACCTGGGTCGAGTACCTGCTGTTCAACGAGCAGCGCGGCCTGATGTGGCTGGTCGAACAGGACAGCGGCTGGGACCGGGTCGAGGTGCTCGACACCTGGCCGCGCATGGTGTCCGATACCGCCGCGAGCTACCAGGGCCAGACGTTCCAGCAGGGCTACGACTACCGGAGCGAGGTGCTGTACGCGGCCGGCACCTTCAACTGGCGCGTCAAGGTGGGCGACACCACGCGCCTGACCGAGTTCGGCAAGCCCGCGCGCCGGCTCACGCGCGAGACTTCCGATACCGAGATCGTCTGGACCTTGTCCACCACCGTGCCGCGCTCCCAGGTCGCGCTGTGGTTCAAGTCCAGCCCCGGGCTGGCCGAGGCGGCCCGGGCCTCGTCCGGCACGCGCGCGGGCAGCACCGATGACCTCGCCTTTTGCCGCAAGAGCGCCAAGGTCTACGCCATCCTCCTCGCCATCCTCAACGTGCCGGTGGCCCTCGTCACCGACCGCGGATGGTTCACCATCGTCGTCGGCTTCCTGCTGCTGTGGGCGCCGATCTGGCTGGTCCAGCGCTGGGCCGGAAAGGACTAAGACAGCGTGCGCCTGCTTTACCTCGTCTACGGCATCATCGTGCTGTTCGGCACGACCTTCTTCAACATCGGCGATACCGGCCGCTCGGGCTCTTCCTCGGGCTATAGCAGTACGCGCGGCTGGAGTGGCGGCTCTTCCGGCTCCAGCGGCTGGTCCTCCGGCGGCGGACACAAGTGAGCGCGCAGGCATGAATGCGCCGGCGTTACCCTGTCCGGCCGTGCTCGGCCACCACCTGCTGGCCGACCTGCAAGGCGTGGCCAGCGAACTGCTGGCCGATGCCGCCCTGGTCGAGCGCGTGCTTTACCAGGCGGCGCAGGCCGCCGGCGCCACCGTGGTCGATGCGCGCTTCCGGCACTTCGGGCCGGGCCTTGGCGTGACCGGGGTGCTGCTGCTCAAAGAGTCGCATATCAGCATCCATACCTGGCCGGAATACGGCTTTGCCGCCGTGGATGTCTTCATGTGCGGCGCCGCCCGGCCCGAACTGGCGGTGGAAGTGATGCGCGCGGCCTTTGCGCCGCGTACGCTCGCCTTGCGGGACCAGGCGCGGGGACCGGCCCCGGCCCCGGCCTGAGCCGTTTCGTCCGGTCCTGGGACGGCTGGCAAGACCCGCCTCCATGGTCTACACTGCATACAACCCTGTAATTACTACAGGGATCCTGCATGAGTATGGCAGTGACCTGGAGTCGGCATGCGTATTGGTGAACTGGCAAGACACAGCAGTTGCGACGTGGAAACCATCCGCTACTACGAGCGCGAAGGGCTGCTCGACGCACCCCAGCGTGAGGACAACGGCTATCGCCGCTATGGCGACAGCCATCTGCTGCAGCTCAATTTCGTGCGCCACTGCCGCTCGCTGGGCATGAGCCTGTCCGACGTCCGGCGGCTGCGCGACTTCGAGCGGGACCCGACACTCGCCTGCGACGATATCAACGCCCTGCTGGATCGCCAGATCGAGCAGATCCATGCGCAGCGCGTTGCGCTCGAGGCCCTGGAGGGCCAACTGCGGGCGCTGCGCCACACCTGCGACCAGCCCCATCCGGCCAGCGAGTGCGGCATCCTGCAGAACCTGCAGCAGGCCGCGGCCGGCGCCGCCTGCGAATGCCATCCGCATGCCGTGGATCAAGGCTAGGGTTGCGCCCCGGTGCTGAACTGTGCCGGCTATGCTACGATTCCTCAACTTGCCGCGCACCAAGCTGGTGAAAAGTGCGGCAGTACGGTCCCGCGACGATGCGTTTGAGTGAGCCATTGCTCTCATCGATCCCGCCGCGTGGCGCGCTTTCCCGAATTTCCATCCAATAGTTGCCGCACATAAATGACGCTTAGCTGCCTGTCGCTGACCGCTGTCGAGCTTGCCCGTATCGGGCAGGCCGGCGCGTCCGCGCGCGTAGTGCAGGCGCCGCGCGCGCAAGCCAAGCAGGCGATTGCCTGCCGCCGGATCAGCGCACCGCTTGATCCTGCCCGGTTCCCAGCCTGACGTTCCCCCCAACGCAGGCAAGCGCCGAACCGGGCCGAGTCACTCCCTGTTCGCGGTTTTCCCGCCGTTCCTGACGGCCCCTTATTCCATGACCTGGCAGTGCCCGGAGCCGATCCATGACGGATCGCTCCAGCCGCCCTGGGTCGCCGCATCGCCACTTAGCGAGGATTCATCATGACGGCTTCGTCCAAGCAACAACCGACCCTTTACCTTACCGAGCTCGACGTAACCCGCCTCGAGCGCATTGCCGGGCGTGCCGGCGCCGCCCCGCTGGCCGAGATGCTCGACAGCATCCTGGAGCGCGCCGCCATCGTGCCGGCCGATGCCATTCCGAAGGATGTCGTAACCATGAACTCCAGCATGCTGTGCGTGCTGGAAGGCGAGGCGACGCCGCGCCGCTGGACCCTGGCGTATCCGGACACCGCGGATTTCGACGGGGGCCGGCTGTCGGTGCTGTCGCCGATCGGCCGCGTCCTGCTGGGGGCGCGCGCCGGCCAGACCGTGAGCTACCGCCTGCCGGACGGACGCGAGCAAAGCGTCACGGTGGTCGAGTTGTCGTTCCAGCCCGAGGCCAACGGCCAGTACACCGTTTAAGGCCGCAGCAGGCACATTCAGGGAGGGCACTCACGTGCGCTTTCAGGACGCCGGGCGCGGCGTCCTCGCGCGCCGCAGGCAGCGTTGCGCACACCGTCCCACGGGCGCCCGCGCGCACCGTTGCCCGGCGCCAGACGGCCTCCAGCCTGGGCTGGCAGGCTATCGCACCGCGCGCCAGGCGCTTGCGCCACGCCGTTTCCACGTCCCGGCTGCGCCATCCGGCGGCCAATCCGCACCGTTCGTCCGCACTTCCAGCGTTTCACGACTCGCAACGCACCATTCGTCGCAGTGGTATTTCTCCTTGCGCGCCCAGCCACTAATCTTCAGTCCGTGCTCGTAGCGCAACATAGATTGCCAAAGAGCAGCAAGTAACTGCGGCTTAAAACAAAAACGACGAAACAATCAGTTGAAGGAGTCCCAAATGAATGCCAAACGCATCCTGGGCAGCGCGCTAGCAGTGCTTTTGGTGGCCGGATCGGCCGCGGCACTGGCGGCCCCCGCCACCAGCAAGGTCGGCAAGTTCGACGTTTATGCCGATGCGTTGCGCACCGGCAAGTTCGATACGTTCGTTGACGGCGCCAAGGCCGGCAAGTTCGATACGTTCACCGACGGCGCCCGTGCCGGCAAGTTCGACCCGTTCACAGACGGCGCCAAGGCCGGCAAGTTCGATACGTTCACCGATGGCGCGCGCGCCTTCAGTGGCGAAATCTCTGCCAGTTCGCTGGACAATTCGCGCTCCGGCGACGGAACGCTGTACGGCTACAAGGTCTGATCCAGACCTCGTGTTACCAGGCGGCCACTTAGGTGGCCGCCTCGGTTATGCGCTTGATTTCCCGCTTTATCTCCCACCCGCCCGGCTGACCTCCTCCTCCTTCTCTCTCCCGCCGGGCGGGTGATTTTTACCCGCCGCTCCCGCTGTACCTTCCGATATACCGCCCGCTGTACATTCAGCCCCTTCCGCAGTTCCGCAATTCATCCCGCTTCAAGCCATAACGCCTCAAAGGGTGGCACGCGCCCGTCATTCCCGCTCGCGCCGGGGACGCCGGCGCCCGATCAGGACATAGAGCAAGGGGACCGCCAGCGCGCCGATCACGGTCGCGCCAAGCATGCCGCCCAGCACCCCGGTGCCGACCGCGCGCTGCGCTGCCGCCCCTGCTCCGGTGCTGATCGCCAGCGGCACCACGCCGAGGATAAAGGCCAGCGACGTCATCACCACCGGACGCAGCCGCTGCCGGGCGGCCTGGCTGGCAGCTTCGACCAGCCCCATGCCGCCGCGGCGCAACTGCTCGGCGTACTCCACCACCAGGATGGCGTTCTTGGCCGCCAGCCCCATGATCACGATCCCGCCCACCTTGAAGTAGACGTCGTTCGGCATCCCGCGCAGCCAGATCGCCGCCAGCGCGCCAAGCAGGCCCGCGGGCACGATCAACAGCACCGCCAGCGGCAGGGTCCAGTTTTCATAGAGCGCCACCAGGCACAGGAAGATGAACAGCAACGACAAGGCGAACAGCCAGGGCGCCTGCGCGCCGCTTTGCTGCTGCTCGAAGGCGCGCCCGGTCCAGCGCACGTCATAGGTGCCGCCCAGTTCGCGGACCACGGCCGTGAGCCGCTCCATCGCCGTGCCGGTGCTGTGGCCCGGCGCCACGTCGGCGTTGATGCGCACCGAGGGGAGTCCGCTGAACCGCTCCAGCGTGGCTTCACCCTTGCCCCACACCAGTTCGGCGAAGGCGCCGAGCGAGACCATGCCGCCGTGCTCGTTGCGCACGTGCACGCGTGACAAGTGGGCGGGGTCCATCCGGTAGGGCGCGTCTGCCTGCAGGATCACCCGGCGGATACGGCCTTCGCGCGCCACTTCGTCGACGTAGCGCGAGCCCAGCGTGGCGGACAGCGCATGGTGGATGGCCTCGGGCTCCACGCCGAAGCTGCGCGCGCGCTCATAGTCGATGCGCAGGTCCAGTGCCGGCGCGGGCTGCGCCGTGGTGGCACGGACCTCGCCGAGCGCGGGTTCATCCTTGGCCGCGGCAAGCAGCTTGTCGCGGGCGGCGAAGAGCGCCTCGCGTCCGGTGCCGGGCTGCGCGACCAGCCGCATGTCGAGGCCGCCGGTGCTGCCCAGTTCGGGCAAGGTAGCGCCGCCATAAGCGTAGATCTGCGCGCGTCCCCGGCCTGGCCAGTCCTCAAGCGCAGCCGTCATTCTCGCCAGTAGCGCGTCAGCGCGCTCCCCGGCACCGCGCCGCTCCCAGTCTTCCAGTGCCAGGTACAAGCTGGCGCGCTGTTCGCCGCTGCCGGAATTGCTCCAGCCCAGCACGGCAAAGGTGGAGCGCACCGGATACTTGCCGTCCTGCAGCCACTTCTCCAGCGCCGCCACAGCCGTGCGCGTCTCCTCCTGGGTGGAGCCTGCCGGCAGTTCCACATCGATCACAATCTCGCCCGTGTCCTCGTCCGGCAGGAAGCCGGCGGGGATCTGCCATATCAGTACGCCGCCAGCGACCGCCAGCGCCAGGTAGATGCCCAGCCAGCGCAGGCGGCGGCGCTGCAGCGCCTGCACCCATCCGGCATAGCGCGCGGTAAATGCAGTGAAACCGCGCTCGAACCACGCCAGCGGCCCGCGCACCGGATGCGGCGCATGGCGCAGCAGGCTGGCGCACATGGCAGGCGCCAGCGAGAGTGCGAAGAACAGCGAGAAGGCAATGGAGATCGCCAGCGTGATGGCGAAATGCCGGTAGATCACGCCGACCGCGCTGCCCATGAACGCCATCGGCACGAAGACCGCGCACAGCACCAGCGTGACCGCCAGCAGCGCGCCCGACACCTCGCGCATCGAGCGGGCCGCCGCTTCCATCGCACCCACGCCTTCCTCGCGCATGATCCGCTCGACGTTTTCCACCACCACGATGGCGTCGTCCACAAGGATGCCGATCGCCAGCACCACGCCGAACAGCGTGATCACGTTCAGCGAGAGGCCGAACGCGTACAGGCAGGCGACGGTGCCAAGCAGCGACACCGGCACCACGATCACCGGGATCAGCGTGGCGCGCAGGTTGCCCAGGAACAGGTAGAGGATCAGGAAGACCAGCACCGTGGCTTCGCCCAGGGTGGTCAGCACGCGCCAGATGGAACGCTCGACGAACTGCGCGCTGTCGGACGAGATCTCATAGCGCACGCCCGCCGGAAAGCTGCGCGCGGCCTCATCGAGCGCCGCGCGCACGGTGCGCGAAGTGGCCAGCACATTGGCGCCATCGGCCAGTTTGAGGCCGATCGAAGCCGCGACCTGGCCATCGTGGCGCGAGCCGTAGCGGTAGTCGCTGGCGCCCAGTTCCACCCGAGCCACGTCGCGCAGCCGCACCAGCGAGGCGTCGCTGCCGCCGCGCACCACGATGCGCTCGAACGCTTCCGGATCGCTCAGCGGCCGGGGCGGGCGCACCAGCGCCTGGAAGGGCTGGCCCGGCACCGCCGGCGCGCTGCCAAGCTGGCCGGGCGTGACATCGCCGTTGCGCGCCCTGATGGCCTGCTCCACGTCCGCGGCGGTGAGGCCGTAGGCGTTGAGCTTGTCAGGATCGAACCAGATGCGCAGGGCGTACTCGGATCCATAAGGCTCGGCCTTGCCGATGCCGTGCAGGCGGCGCAGCATCGGCAGCAGCGAGCCGGCGGCGAAATCGCCCAGCGCGGTTTCGTCGAGCTGGCCGCCGTCCGAGACCAGCGAGACATACATGAAGGGGCTGCTGCTGGCCTGGTCCACAAAGATGCCGCCACGGCGCACCGCTTCCGGCAACAGCGGTTCGGCCTGCATGACGCGGTTGCGCACGTTGACCTGCGCCAGCTGCGCGTCGGTGCCCTGGCGGAAACCCAGCGTGATGGTGGCGGCGCCGCCCTCGCTGCTGGCATCGAGGTAGAGCAGGCCGGGGATGCCGTGCATCTGCTGCTCCAGCACGGCGGTCACGGCGTCCTCCACGGTGCGTGCCGAAGCGCCCGCATAGTCGGCATAGACGATCACGGTGGGCGGCGCCACCGCCGGATACTGGGCGATGGGAATGCGCGTGAGGGCAATCAGGCCCGCCACCATGGTGAGGATGGCAATGACCCACGCGAAAGCGGGCCGGCGAAGGAAGAAGGACGCCATGACAGATTCGGTTGTCTGGCACCGGCGCGACAGCGGGCCGCCGATCCGGTGCGATGGAACGTGGGACGGCGCGCTAACTGTACGGATAGCGCCGTCAGGCGAAACAGCAGGAGGGGGGAGGGTTGCCGTGGGGTCCGGCGACCCTAACGGGCAGGCGGCGCGAAACCACGCAACAGTGCCGCCAGCAACACCCGCTGGCGATGCGCCAGCGGCTGCCGGTTCTCGCGCGGCAGGTGCTCGAAAGTGATGTCGAGCGCGGCCAGCCCATGAACGGCGGTCCACAGCGCGTCGGTGACGTCGCCGGGGTCATGCCCGGCATCGATCAGCGCGGCGGCCTGCTGGTCGCGCACGCAAGCCAGCAGCACGGCGGCCACCGGGTCCTCGGGGAAACGCTCGCGCCAGCGCTGGTCGATCGCGCGTTCGGCATCGGCCGGCAGGCCCATCATCATCATCAGGTGATAGCTGTGGCGATTGGCCAGGGCCCACGCCACGTAAGCGTCCAGCACCGCCGGCAGGACCCCGGCGGCCGTGCGGGCGGCGGTCCGGGCCTCGGCCAGCGCGGTCGCCAGCCGTACCCAGTCCTGCGCGCATACCTCGAACAGGAGTGCGGTCTTGTCTTCGAAATGCCGGTAGATGGCGGCGGCGCTATAACCGCAGCGCTCGCCGATGCGGCGCAGCGTGACCCCGGCGAAGCCAGCCTCCGCGAACAGCGCGCGGGCGGCGTTGAAGAAGGCCTCGCGCACGCTCTCGCGGCGCTGCGCGGCACCAGCAGCACGTGCCGCGGGCAGCCGCACAGGCACGCCGGCGCGCGCGCCAAGCGGCACGGCTGGCGCGCTGCCGGACGGCACGGCGGCGGGCTGGGCTTGCAGGCTGGGGTGCGGCGGGGGGG
>NZ_JFJV02000264.1:85312-113947 GCF_000611145.1 Cupriavidus sp. SK-3
TCACTTTGTGAACAATGTTTACACAACGGATCAGGCACTTTTCCTTTCCCCGACCTGGTGGGGGGACGGGCTTCCGGCCGGTTGCCACCGGCCGGTCAATGCGGACGCGCGGGGCTCAGAGTTGCCGGGCTGCGAAGGTATCGCACTTGCGGATGTCGCCGGTAGTCAGTCCCTGGCGCAGCCAGCGCGTGCGCTGCTCGCTGGTACCGTGGGTGAACGCTTCGGGGACGACATAGCCCTGGGCCTGCTTCTGCAGCCGGTCGTCGCCGATGGCGGCGGCGGCCTTGAGGCCTTCTTCGATATCGCCGGGTTCCAGCAGTTGCTGGTTCATGCGTTCCGCGGTGGCGGCCCACACGCCGGCCAGGCAATCGGCCTGCAACTCCACGCGCACCGACAACTGGTTGGCCTGCGCCTCGCCCATGCGGCGCCGCGCGGCGTCGACCTTGCCGGACACGCCGAGCAGGTTCTGCACGTGGTGGCCGATTTCGTGGGCAATCACATACGCCTGGGCAAAGTCGCCGCCGGCGCCGAAGCGGCGGCGCAGTTCATCGTAGAAGGCCAGGTCGATATAGACCTTCCGGTCGCCCGGGCAGTAGAAGGGCCCCATGGCCGACTCGCCGGTGCCGCAGGCGGTGGGCGTGGCGCCGGAAAACAGCACCAGCGTGGGCGGTGCGTAGCGGCGGTTGAGGTCGGTCTCGAAAATATGCGACCAGGTGCGCTCGGTGTTGCCCAGCACCTTGCGCACGAACACCGTCATCTGGTCGTTGGCGGGCGCATGGCTGGGCACATGCTGCTGCTGCGGCGCCTGTTGCTGCGAACCCTGCAGCACCGAGGCGCCCTGCATGATCACGGAAGGATCGATGCCGAAGAAATACGACGCCGCCAGCGCCACCAGGATGGTGCCGATGCCGAGCGTCTTGGGCCCCGCGCCAAAGCCACCGAAACCGCCGGAACCTTCTCCCCGGCGGTCCTCTACATTCTGGCTTTCGGCTTCGTCATCGAGACGCATGGTGGCTCCGCATTGCTGGTTGATCGCTGCGGCCGGAAGGTGGCCGCAGTGTGTCGATCAGTATAGCAACGGCGTTGGCGCCGGCGCATGCGTGTGGTGTATCAGGCCGTAACCGCCGGCACCGTGCTGCCGGCGCCAAGCGCAAGCGCCTTGCCCGGCTCCGTGCCGCCGATCTCGGCCACCCGCAGCAGGTTGGTGGTGCCGCCCTGGCCGAACGGCATGCCCGCCGCGATGGTGATCTGGTCGCCCGGCGCGGCATAGCCTTCGGCCAGCGCGGCGCGGGTGGCCGCATTCACCATCTCGTCGACGCTTTGCACATCGGGGCTGACGGTGGAATGCACGCCCCAGGCAAGCGCCAGCCGCCGCGCGATCTCCAGGTTCGGCGTGATGCTGACGATGGGCGCGTGCGGCCGCTCGCGCGCCGCGCGCAGCGCGGTGGAGCCCGACGAGGTGTAGGTCACGGTGGCGGCCGCGCCGATGATCTGCGTGACTTCGCGCAGCGCGGCGCAGATCGCGTCCTGCCGGGTGGACAGCGGCGCCTCGTGCTGCGCGTCCAGCAGGTTGCGATAGAGCGGATCGCGCTCCACCTCGGCGATGATGCGGTCCATGATCGCCACCGCCGGTACCGGGTGGCGGCCGTTGGCCGATTCCGCCGACAGCATCACCGCATCGGCGCCGTCATAGATGGCGCTGGCCACGTCGGAGGCTTCGGCGCGCGTGGGCACCGGCGAATCGATCATCGATTCCAGCATCTGCGTGGCGATGACGATGGGTTTGCCGTGCTGACGGCAGATGCGCAGGATGCGCTTCTGCACGCCCGGCACACGCTCCGGCGGCAGCTCCACGCCGAGGTCGCCGCGCGCCACCATCACCGCATCGGAGACGCGCACGATTTCTTCCAGCTGCTGCAGCGCGGCGGGCTTCTCGATCTTGGACAGCACGCCGGCGCGGGTGCCGATGATCTCGCGCGCTTCCACGATGTCGGCCGGACGCTGCACGAAGGACAGCGCGATCCAGTCGGCGCCGAGTTCCAGCGCGAAGTCGAGGTCCTTGCGATCCTTCTCGGTCAGCGCGGGGATCGGGATCACCGCGTCGGGCACGTTGACGCCCTTGCGATCGGAAAGCGTCCCGTGGTTCACCACGCGCGTGACGATGCTGCCGCTGGCCACCGACTCGATCTTCAGCTGCACCTTGCCGTCGTCGATCAGCAGCGACTGCCCCGGCGCGGCAACGCGGAACAGCTCCGGATGCGGCAGGTGCACGCGGGTAGCATCGCCCGGGCCGGGATCGCTGTCGAGCACGAACACGTCGCCTGCCTTGACCGCGACCTTGCCCGCGGCAAAGGTGCCGATGCGCAGCTTGGGCCCTTGCAGGTCGGCCAGCACGGCGATGGGGCGGCCGGTCTCGGCTTCGACCTGGCGCACGGCATCGTAGCGGCGCTTGTGGTCGTCGTGGGAGCCGTGGCTGAAGTTGAGGCGGAACACATCGGCCCCTGCCTCGAACAACTGCCGGATCACCTCGATATCGGTGCTGGCCGGTCCGAGCGTGGCAACGATCTTGGCTTTGCGCTGGCGTCTCATTTTGTCTCCTCTTCCAATCTCGGGTGGCGCGCCCAGGGCGCGCCCTTGTTCAAACACGTGGCCTACACAATCAGGATGGCGCGGAAATCGTTCACGTTGGTACGGGTCGGGCCGGTGACGATGAGGTCGTCCAGGCCGGCGAAGAAACCGTAGCCATCGTTATTGCCCAGGTGCGCGCGCGCAGACAGTCCGCGTGCGGCGGCACGATTCAGCGTATCGGGTGCGAGCAACGCACCGGCGTTGTCTTCGGAGCCATCGATGCCGTCGGTGTCGCAGGCAATGGCATGCACGCCCGGCAGGCCGTCCAGCGCGACGGCGAGCGCCAGCAGGAATTCGGCATTGCGCCCGCCGCGGCCGCTGCCGCGCACGGTCACCGTGGTTTCGCCGCCGGACAGGATCACGCAAGGCTTCCTGAACGGCTGGCCGTGCTGCGCGACCTGGCGCGCGATGGCGGCATGCACCAGCGCCACGTCGCGCGATTCGCCTTCTATGCTGTCGGACAGGATGTGCGCCTCGAAGCCAAGTTCGCGCGCACGCGCCGCCGCCGCTTCCAGCGATTGCTGCGCGGTGGCAAGCGTGGCGCTGCGATGGCCGTCGAAACGCGCGTCGCCGGGCTTGGGCGTTTCGCCCGCGCCACTCTCCAGGTGCGCGCGCACATTGGCCGGTACCTCGATTCCGTACTTGGCGATCACCGCCAGCGCGTCGGCGCAGGTGGTGGCGTCGGGCAGGGTCGGGCCGCTGGCGATCAGCGTGGGATCGTCACCGGGAATATCGGAAATCAAAAGGGTCTCGACGCGTGCCGGCGCACAGTGCAGCGCCAGCCGCCCGCCCTTGAGCGCCGACAGGTGCTTGCGCACGCAATTCATCTCGCCGATGTTGGCGCCGCTCTTGAGCAGCGCGCGGTTCACAGCCTGCTTGTCGGCAAGCGTGAGGCCGGGGGCGGGCGCGGCCAGCAGCGCGGAGCCGCCGCCGGAGATCAGGCACAGCACCAGATCGTCGGCGGTGAGGCCCCTGACCAGTTCCACCATGCGCTGCGCGGCGCGCTGGCCGGCTTCATCGGGCACCGGGTGCGCGGCTTCCACCACCTCGATGCGGCGGCACGCCGCACCGTGACCATAGCGCGTCACCACCAGCCCGGACAGTTCACCTTGCCAGTGCGCCTCGACCGCCTGCGCCATCGCGGCGGCCGCCTTGCCCGCACCGATTACCACCGTGCGGCCCTTGGGCGGCGGCGGCAGTTGCGGCGGCAGGCAATGGCTGGCGCTGACGGCGGCGACCGCGGTATCGAACAGGTCGCGCAGCAACGCGCGTGGATCGGAAAGACCGGCCGGGCGCTGGGGCACCCGCAGGGCGGAGTGGGAATCGGTGGCGAGCATGACGGAATCCGGAAGTGCGGCGCCCCGGCCGCGCACGGCCGGGGAATGAAGCTGGCCTGCCAGGGCAGGCCATGATGGTGCGGCTGGCTTACTTGGCGCCGCCCTTGGCGATCTCATGGTTGGACATGATCTCGATGGCGCGGCACAGCGCCGAGTGGTCCTGCTTGCCCAGGCCGTTGGCGGCGCAGGTGTTGAACAGCTCTTGCGCGGTGGCGGTGTTCGGCAGCGCCACGCCCAGCGCCTTGGCGCCTTGCAGTGCAAGGTTCAGGTCTTTCTGGTGCAGCTCGATGCGGAAGCCCGGATCGAAGGTACGCTTGACCATGCGCTCGCCGTGCACTTCCAGGATGCGCGAAGCCGCGAAGCCGCCCATCAGCGCCTGGCGCACGCGCGCCGGATCGGCGCCCGCCTTGGAGGCGAACAGCAGCGCTTCGGACACGGCCTGGATGTTCAGCGCCACGATGATCTGGTTGGCCACCTTGGTGGTCTGGCCGTCGCCGTTGCCGCCGACCAGCGTCACGTTCTTGCCCAACAGGTCGAACAGCGGCTTGACTTCGTCGAACGACTCTTGCGGGCCGCCGACCATGATGGTCAGCGATGCCGCCTTGGCGCCCACTTCGCCGCCGGAAACCGGCGCGTCCAGGTAGGCGGCGCCCAGCTTGTTGATGCGCGCGGCGAAGTCCTTGGTGGCGATCGGCGAGATCGAGCTCATGTCGACCACGATCTTGCCGTGCGCGGCTTCCTTGCCGGCAGCCTTGAGCGCTGCGGCCACGCCCTTCTCGGCAAACAGCACGGCTTCCACGTGCGGGGTGTCCGGCACCATGATCACGATGATGTCCGCGCGCTTGGCGACTTCCTCGGCGCTGGTGCAGACGGTGACGCCGGCATCGACCAGTGCCTGCGGCGCCGGGTTGACGTCGTGCACGAACAGCGTGTGGCCGGCTGCGCGCAGATGGCCCGCCATCGGCGCGCCCATGATGCCCAGGCCGATGAATCCGACGTTGCGTTGGTTTGCCATGTGATGTCTCCTTGATGCGATCGTTGAATGTTTGTGGATTTACTGGTTCCGCTTACTGCGCGCCGTGTTCCGCGCGCCAGCCCAGGCCTTCGGTGGTGGTCGTGCGCGGCTTGTACTCGCAGCCGACCCAGCCGCCATAGCCGATCTCATCGAGCCACTTGAACAGGAAGTGATAGTTCAGCTCGCCGGTGCCCGGCTCGTTGCGGCCCGGATTGTCGGCCAGCTGCACGTGCCTGATCTTCGGCAGGTGCGTTTTCAGCGTGGCGGCGATTTCGCCCTCCATGCGCTGCATGTGATAGATGTCGTACTGCACGTAGAGGTTGGGCGCGTTGACCTGTTCGATCAGGTCCAGCGCCTGCTGCGTGCGCGACAGGAAGAAGCCGGGAATATCGAAGGTGTTGATCGGCTCGACCAGCAGATCGATCTGCTCGGCGGCGAGCGCCTGCGACGCGAAGCGCAGGTTTTCCACCAGCGTTTCCTGCGCCTGCTCGCGCTTGACGTTCTGCGGCTGGATACCGACCAGGCAGTTCAGCTGGCGCACACCCAGCACCTTGGCGTACTTGATCGCTTCGCCCACGCCGTCCTGGAACTCACCCACGCGGTCCGGGTGGCAGGCGATGCCGCGTTCACCCGCTTCCCACTTGCCGGCCGGCAGGTTGTGCAGCACCAGGTCGAGCTGGAAGCGGTTGAGCCGGTCCGCGATCTGGTCAGCGTGGAAGGCGTACGGAAAAAGGAACTCCACGCCGCGGAAGCCCGCGCGCGCGGCGGCTTCGAAGCGGTCGAGGAAGGCCACTTCGTTGAACAGCATGGTCAGGTTGGCGGCAAGTTTTGGCATAGATGTCTCCGGGTGACTTGTCTTGTGGTTCCGCTCGCGCGGACGCGGTGATTGGGGGCGCGCTGATGCAGCGGTACTGATTTGCAGAAAGCGCGCGGGCTCATGGCCCGCGCTTGTCAGCCTGCGATGCTTACGCCGTTTCCACTTCTTCGCGGAGGATGGCTTCCTCGATGTCTTCGATCGGCTCGAACTCGTTGATGTTGTCGATCTCGGTGCCCATCGCGATATTGGTCACGCGTTCCAGGATCACTTCCACCACCACCGGCACCGAGAACTCGGCCATCAGGTCGCGCGCTTCGGCAAAGGCCGGTGCGATGTCCTCCGGCTTGAACACGCGGATCGCCTTGCAACCCAGGCCTTCCACCACCTTCACGTGGTCCACGCCATAGCCGTTGAGCTCGGGCGAGTTGACGTTGTCGAAGGCGAGTTGCACGCAGTAGTCCATCTCGAAATTGCGCTGCGCCTGGCGGATCAGCCCGAGGTAGGAGTTGTTCACCACCAGGTGGATGTACGGCACCTTGAACTGCGCGGCCACAGCCAGTTCTTCGATCATGAACTGGAAGTCGTAGTCGCCCGAGATGGCCACCACATCCGATTGCGGCGAGGCCACCTTCACGCCGATCGCGGCGGGAATGGTCCAACCCAGCGGGCCGGCCTGGCCGCAGTTGATCCAGTGGCGCGGCTCGTTGACGGAGAGGAACTGCGCGGCGGCGATCTGCGACAGGCCGATGGTGGACACGTAACGCACATCGCGCGGGAAGTACTGGTTCATCTCGCGGTACACGCGCTGCGGCTTGACCGGCACGTTGTCGAAGTCGCTCTTGCGCTGCATGGTGCGACGGCGCTTCTGCACGTCCGCCACCCAGCTCTTGCGGCACGGCAGGCGGCCGGCCATCTTCATTTCACGCGCCACTTCCACGAACTGTTCCAGCGCAGCCTTGGCGTCGGAGACGATGCCAAGGTCCGGGCCGAACACGCGGCCGATCTGGGTGGGCTCGATATCCACGTGCACGAACTTGCGGCCCTTGGTGTAGACCTCGACGCTGCCCGTGTGGCGGTTGGCCCAGCGGTTGCCGATGCCGAGCACGAAGTCCGAGGCCAGCATCGTGGCGTTGCCGTAGCGGTGCGAAGTCTGCAGCCCGACCATGCCGGCTTGCAGCGGATGGTCGTCGGCCAGCACGCCCCAGCCCATCAGCGTCGGGACCACCGGTACGTTGACCAGCTCGGCGAATTCCACCAGCAGCTCGGCCGCATCGGCGTTGATCACGCCGCCGCCGCACACGATCAGCGGGCGCTCGGCCGCGTTGAGCATGGCGATGGCCTTCTCGATCTGCGCTCGCGAGGCAACCGGCTTGTACGGGGCGAGCGGCTGGTAGGTTTCCGGATCGAACTCGATTTCGGCGACCTGCACGTCGAAGGGCAGGTCGATCAGCACCGGACCCGGACGGCCCGAGCGCATCAGGTGGAAGGCTTGCTGGAACACTTGCGGCACCAGCGCCGGCTCGCGCACGGTCACGGCCCACTTGGTCACCGGCTTGGCGATCGATTCGATATCGACGGCCTGGAAGTCTTCCTTGTACAAGCGGGCGCGCGGCGCCTGGCCAGTGATGCAGAGAATGGGGATGGAGTCTGCCCAGGCCGAGTACAGGCCGGTGATCATGTCGGTGCCGGCGGGCCCCGAGGTGCCGATGCACACGCCGATATTGCCGGCCTCCGCGCGGGTGTAGCCCTCGGCCATATGCGAGGCGCCTTCCACGTGGCGAGCCAGGAAATGGTCGATGGTGCCGGCACGGCGCATGGCCGAGTAGAACGGGTTGATGGCGGCGCCGGGCACGCCGAACGCGGTGGTGATACCTTCTTTTTCCAGCACGGCGATGGCCGCGTCGACTGCTCTCATCTTCGGCATGTCTGTCTCCAATCGTTGATGCGATGTTTTGTGAAAAGATGTGAATTGCTGCGAATCACTGTTGGAGCCCATGCTATTCCCGCAAGCGGGTTGGGATAAAGGGAAGGGAGATCAGTTGATTCGATACCTGCGATATCGAATGCGGCCGCGCGGCACTGAAACCACCGTCGCCGGACGGTGCCGGGCCCGTGCTATTGCCACACGTTGTGTGACGGCAACGATACGTGGGAATTTGCAGTAAAAGGCCTGCCCGCGGCCCCAGCGCCCCCCGCTTGGCGCGCCAAATGGCGACAATGTGCGGGTATCGCGCCGGTGCGCTCGCACCGCGTGGAACTCGCCATTGCCAACCGATTCGCCATGCTGACCAGGCTCCCTCCCACCCGCGAGCTGCTCGACGCGCTCAAGCGGAAGCCGCCCGCCGTATCCGATACCGCCGGTTCGCCCGCGGCCGCCATGAACCTGGAGCGGCTGCAGCGCGGTCTGCTGGGGCTGTTCTGGGCTTGTTCGCTGGCCGCGCTGCTGGCGACCGGCGCGGTGCTGTACACCAGGTACCAGATCAGGCAGGCGCCGGCGCCGTGGCAGGCGCGGCTGGTCTATTGCCTGCTGGGGGGCAGCGTGGCGGGACTGGCGGCGCTGCTGCTGACGCACCTGCCGGCGCTCTCGCGCAGGCTGCGCGATCCGCTGGGCCAGCTGGCCGACCAAGTCGACCGGCACGATGAGGCAGAGAGCGCGCTGCTGCGCGCACTGGCGCGGATACCGGCCCAGGGGCTGCGCGCGCGGGCTCGGCGCGTGCATACGCAATTGCGGATGTGGGAAGGGATGACGAGGACGATCGGGCTGTTGCTGGCGGTGAGCCCGTTTGCGCTTGCGCTGGTCACCGGGCTGGCCGAGCTGCCGCGCAAGGGCGGCAGCCTGTTGCCGCTGCTGTCGCTGTACGGCATAGCCTTCGTACCCGGCGCCGCGCTGACGCTTTTCCTGCAACTGCAGGTCAGCCGGCCGCTGCGGCGGCTTGCCTATGTGCTGGCCGAAGCGGCCGAGATCAGTTCGCAGCTGGGGCGGGCGCCCGTGCAAAGCGCCGGTGCGCCGGCGGCTCCCACTGCGGCAGCCGTACCCGTTACAGCGCCAGCCCCCGCGGTACCGTCGCCGGCGCCTGTTCCACCGGAGGTCCGCGACGCGTGGACACCAGTAGATCCAGGCTTGGCGTCGTCCGCGGAACAGCGGGAGGCGATCGAGGCGGTGGAGGCGGACAACGCTGCAGCGGGTCCGCCCACGCTATCTCACGCGGTCAGGTAAGTCTGCGCCAGGCGGACCCAGCAGGCCGCGCCCAGCGGCAGCACCTGGTCGTTGAAGTCGTAGCCGGGGTTATGCACCATGCAACCGCCGAACTCGCCTTCGCCATTGCCGAGGATCAGGTAGCAGCCCGGCACTTCGTTCAGCATCCACGCGAAGTCCTCGCTGCCGTTCAGGCCCTTGGGCGCTTGCGTCACGACCTTGTCGGCGCCGACCAGTTCGCTGCAAACCTGCTGCGCCAGCCTGGTTTCGCTTTCCGTGTTGACCATCGGCGGCGTCAGCTGGCGGTAGTCGATGTGCGCTTCCACGCCATGCGCCTGCGCGGTGAGGCTGACGATCTCGCGGATGCGCTGCTCCACCAGCGCACGCGTTTCCGGGCGCGCGGCGCGCACGTTCAGGCCCAGCGTGACCGATTCCGGAATCACGTTATGGGTCGCGCCGCCGCGGATAAAGCCCACCGACAGCACCGCGGTATCGTCCGGCGCCACGTTGCGCGCCACCACGGTCTGCAGCGCGGTGACGATGGCCGCCGATGCGGCGATCGGATCGCGCGCACGGTGCGGCATGGCGCCGTGCCCGCCCACGCCCTTGATGGTCACGTCCGCCACGTCGGACGACAGGCTCACCGGGCCCGGCAGCACCCGGAAGCTGCCGGCCGGCACGCCGGGCATATTGTGCAGGGCGAAGACCGCGTCGCACGGGAAGCGCTCGAACAGGCCGTCCTCGATCATGGCGCGCGCGCCGCACAGGTTTTCCTCGTCGGGCTGGAAGATCAGGTTGAGCGTGCCGTCGAACTCGCGGCTGTCGGCCAGCGCCTTGGCGGCGGCCAGCAGGATGGCGGTGTGGCCGTCGTGGCCGCAGGCGTGCATCTTGCCCTGGTTCTTGCTGGCATAAGGCAGGCCGGTGGCCTCGACGATCGGCAGCGCGTCCATGTCGGCGCGGATGCCCAGGCGGCGCGTGCCGTTGCCCACCTTGAGCTGCCCGACCACGCCGCTCTTGCCGATGCCGGTGTGCACCTCGTAGCCCCAGCTTTCCAGCAAGGTGGCAACGAGCTTGCTGGTGGCGCCCACCTCGAAGCCGAGCTCGGGCTGGGCGTGGATCTGGCGGCGGATGCCGATAAAGGTGTCGGCGTCGATCTGGATCTGCGGCAGCAGGTGCGGCAGCAACTGGAAGGGAGTCAGGGTGGGTTCGCGGGTCATTCTGTATTCCTTGGCTACGAATCAGCAGGGGAGGAGGCAGGGGAGGAAAGGCTCAGTCTTCTCGGGTTTCGCGGATCGTCAGCACCGCGAGGATGGTCACCGCGCCGCAGGCCATCATGTAGAAGGCCGGCGCCATCGGGTTGCCAGTCCTGGCCAGCATCCAGGTGACGATGAACTGGCAGGAACCGCCAAACACCGTCACGCCCACCGCATAGATCACGGACAGGCCGCTGGCGCGCACGTTGGCCGGCAGGAGTTCCATCATCATCAGCAGCATCGGCGTGGAGCCCAGGTAGACGCTGGCGGTCAGCAGCGCGGACAGCGACAGCACCAGCGGCACGCTCGGGTAATGGGTCATCAGCCAGAACGCCGGATAGAGGCACACCAGCGTAAAGGCCATCGAGCCCAGCACCAGCGGCTTGCGGCGCGGCAGGCGGTCCGCCAGGGTGCCGGCCAGCAGCGACATCACCAGGCACACCACACCCGTCACGCAGCCTGAGAGCAGCGACAGCGACGGCGGCAGATGCAGTTCCCGGATCATGTAGGTGGGCATGAAATACACCACCAGATAGGTGGCGACCGTGCCGCCGATGATGGTCAGGATGCCCTTGACCACGGTGCCGCCATGCTCGCGGAACAGCGTGCCAAGCGGGCTTGGGGCATGCGGCTGGGCCGTGTGCGTCTCGTCCAGGTGCGCGCGGATATACAGCCCCACCGGCGCGATCAGCAGGCCCAGCACGAAGGGCACGCGCCAGCCCCAGCTCTCCAGCGACGCCTGCGGCAGCACGCCGTAAAGAATGGCGGCCGTGAGCGCGCCCAGCGTCGCCGCGATGCCCTGGCTGCCAAGTTGCCAGCTGACGCGAAAGCCGCGGCCCTTGACGCTGCCGGACTCCATCAGCATGGCGGTGGAAGCGCCGATCTCGCCGCCCAGCGAAAAGCCCTGCAGCAGGCGGCCGGCCACGATCATCAGCGGGCCGAACAGCCCGGCGAAAGCATAGGTCGGGGCGAAGGCAAGGCACAGCGTGCCGAGCACCATCAAGCCGATGGTCAGCGTCATGGCGGCCTTGCGTCCGTGGCGGTCCGCGTAGTTGCCGATCACGAAGCCGCCCAGCGGCCGCATCACGAAGCCGATGCCGAACGTCGCCACCGCCAGCAGCAGCGAGCCGTAGGCGCTGCCGGACGGAAAGAACAGTTTGCCGATCAGCAGGGCGAAGAAGCTGTAGACGGTGAAGTCGTACATTTCCAGCGCATTGCCGATCGAGCAGGCGGCGATCAGGCGGAACTGGCTCTGGCGGGCCGGGCTGGCGGGTATTGCCTGGGCAGGCGCCAGCGAAGGCGCGCCAGGCAGGGTGGCATCGTTCATGTCGGTGTCTCCACGAACTGGGTTGGGGGATCGGTGCCGTGGAGGCCGGCGGTTGCCTGCGTCCAGCGTAGGGAATGTGGAATCCCTGGCGATGAAGTATTCAGGCAAACACGGCAAGCCAAAAATCATATATTTTCATCCTGATAACCAAATGGCATCGCCGTCATAACCAGACTTGCGCCGCTATCGGTAGAAGTACGGAGAAGCCTTGTGCCACGCGGCATCGCGGCGCAGCGCCGGGTACGCGCGGGCGTGCCTGAAGCGCCCCACGCGCACGGACGCTGGGCGCGGCGCACCGGCGCGGGGCACCGAAAAAAAACAGGAAAACAGGGGAAAGGGAAAGATGAAGCTGCAGCAACTGCGCATCCTGCTGGCGGTAGCCCAGCACGGCAGCATCCACGAAGCCTCGCGCAGCCTGCATGTGTCGCAGCCGGCGCTATCCAAGGCCATCGCCGAACTGGAACGCGAACTCGGCGTCACGCTGATGTCGCGTTCCGTGCGCGGCGTCAGCCTGACCGCCTACGGCGTGGCGCTGGTCAAGCGCGCCAGCCTGGTCGAGCAGGAGCTGCGTCACGCGCTGGAAGACATCGAGGCGATCCGCGGCCACGCCGACGCGCAGCTCAATATCGGCCTGACCGCCGTGGCCTCCAGCGGGCCGTTGCCCGACGCCATGGCCGCCTTCCGCAAACGCTTTCCCAATGTCGCGCTGCGCGGCTTCGAGCTGCGCCCGCAGCAGATCCTCGAAGGCCTGCGCGAAGGCCGGCTCGACCTTGGCCTGATCTCCACCAACAGCGGCCCCGGCACCGGCGCCTTCCAGTGGGAGCCGCTGTTCTCCACCGGCATGTCGCTGGCGGTGCGCGCCGGCCATCCGCTGCGGCGGGTACGCCGGCTGCGGCCGCTGCTTGACGCCGACTGGCTCGTCCTCGACCCGCTCGACGACCCCGGCAGCCCGCTGGCCAGCCTGATGCGCCTGCATCGGATGGACATGCCCAAGCGCATCGTGCAGAGCGCTTCCAACCTGCTCGGCCTGCAACTCGCCACGCGCACCGACCTGATCAGCATGTGGTCGGACTTCGTGTTCGACGGCACCGGGCCGCTGCGGCTGGATCCGGAGTCGCTGGTGCGCCTGCCGATCAGCGATGAACTGCCGGAGTTCCGGGTGTTCCTGGTGTACCGGTCGGAAGACCTGATGACGCATGCATGCGCGGAGTTCAGCAAGGAGGTACGGCATCGGGCGCAAGGGATGCCTCGGGGGCGGCCGGCGGTGCGCGGGCGCCCCTGAGTATGGTTGCCGCAGGTTCCATGCGGCCCGGCGAATTGCGCCCATAGCACCGCGCACATGCATGGCGGCCTCCCATGCGCCACAATGACGCTCAGGAGACACACAGCATGGACAAGCTAAAACAGATCGAAGCCTTTATCGCAGTGGTCGAGCACGGCAGCATGGCCGCCGCCGCCCTGACGCAGGGCGTGACGCCGGTGATGATTGGGCGCCGCATCAATGCGCTGGAGGCGCGCATCGGCGTGAAGCTGCTGCACCGCTCGACGCGGCGCATCGTGGTGACGGAGCAGGGCGCGGCCTTCATGGAGCAGTGCAAGAAGGCGCTGGCCGATCTCGACCGTGCCGAGATGCTGATCGCGGAAGGCAAGCACAAGGCAACGGGGCACCTGATCGTGTCGGCCCCGGCGGCGTTCGGTCGCAAGCACGTGGCGCCGCACGCGCCGGCGTTCCTGGCGGCGAATCCGGAGGTGCAGATTTCCTTCAACCTGACCGATCGCGTGGTGGACCTGGTGCGCGAGGGTTACGACGTGGGCATCCGCATCGGCGGCGCCATCGATCCGAATTTCGTCGCCATCAAGCTGGCCACCAACAAGCGCGTGGTGTGCGGCACGCCCGCCTACTTCGCGCGCTACGGCGTGCCGCAGACGCTGGACGACCTCGCCCAGCACAACTGCCTGGCGTTCAACCTGCAGGGCGGCCAGCAGCGCGGCTGGTATTTCCAGCAGGACGGCAAGACCGTGACCGTGCGCGTGAACGGGAACCTCGATTGCAACGACGGCGAACTGCTGCACCGCTGGACCGGAGAAGGGCTGGGACTGGGCTGGCGCTCCACGTGGGAAATCCTCTCGCAGCTGGAGAGCGGCGAACTGATCACCGTGCTCGACGAGTACGCGCTGCCCGACTACGACATCCTTGCGGTGTACCCGCAGCAGCGTCCGGTGCCGGCCAAGATCCGTTTCTTTATCGAGCACCTGAAGGCGGCGTTCGCGGTACCGGGCTACTGGACGGGGCGGCAGGGGCGATGATGGCAGCGTGGCTGGCGGACGCGGTCGTCCTGGTGCACCTTGCCTATATCGTCTTCGTGATGCTGGGCGGCTTGCTGGTGCTGCGCTGGCCGCGTCTGGCATGGCTGCACCTGCCGGCGGCGGCATGGGGCGTGGCGGTGGAGTGGAGCGGGTGGATCTGCCCGCTCACGCCGCTGGAAAACACGCTGCGCCAGCGCGCGGGCCTGCAAGCCTACGGCGGCGACTTCATCCAGCACTACGTTCTGCAACTGATCTATCCCGACGGCCTCACGCGCGAAATCCAGATGGTGCTCGGCGCCCTGGTGCTTGCGCTGAACATGGCTGTCTACTTCGCGCTCTACCGCCGCGTGCGGCGCCGGCGCGCCAACGCTCGCGCGTGAGCCCGCCCGTCGCGGCACCGGCGAAACGCGAGGCGCCGGTGCCGGTGCCGCGCGGCGACTACGGCGCGGTCTTGAACACCGGCGCCCGCTTCTCCATATTGGCGATCACCGCCTCCCGCTGGTTGGCGCCGCCGATGAGGCGGTCCTGTTCCACCGATTCGGCCAGCAGGATGGCGGCGTCATCGCCGTCCTGGCTCACCTGCATCAGGCGCTTGGCAGCCCGGATCGCGTCCGGGCTGCGGTTGGCGATGTCGCGCGCCGTGGCCAGCGCCGTTGCGCGCGGATCGTCCACCACGGCCGTGGCAAGGCCCAGCGCGCAGGCTTCTTCTGCGTTGACGATGCGTCCGCTGTAGATCAGTTCGCGCAGGCGGTCCGGGCGCACCAGTCCGCGCATCAGCAGCATGCCGGCCATGTCGGGTACCAGACCCCACTTGATTTCCATCACCGACATGCGCGTGTCCGCGCTGACGTAGCGCAAGTCAGCGCCGAGCGCCACCTGCAGGCCGCCGCCGAACGCGACGCCGTGTACCGCGGCAATCACGGGTACCGGCAATTCGCGCCACACCATGCACGCGAACTGCGGCCGGTTGGAGATGCCATGGGTGCGCGCCGCGAGACGGCCGGCGGCGACGGCGTCGCTGTCGCCTCCCAGTCCGGCCATGCTTTGCATATCGAGGCCCGCGCAAAAGGCGCGGCCTTCGCCGGACAGCACCACCGCGCGCAGGCCGGGCTCGCGCGCCAGCCGCTGGCCGGTTTCGATCAGTGCGTCGAACATGGCGGGATCGAGCGCGTTCATCTTGTCGGGGCGATTGAGCCTGACCTCGGCCACGCCGTCTTCGATGGTCAGGATGATGCGTTCGCTGCTGGTGCTCATGTTGCGTTACTCCTTGCTTGAATGGATTCCTGCGCCGTGGGCAGGACATAGTCTTTGAATTGCTCCCGCAGCTTCACCTTGAGCAGTTTGCCGGTGGCCGTGTGGGGCAGGGAATCGACAAAGGCGACGTCGTCGGGCACCCACCACTTCGCTACCCTGGCGGCGAGGAAATCGAGCAGTTCGGCGGCGCTGACTTCGGCGCCGGGGCGGCGCACCACCACCAGCAGCGGCCGCTCCTGCCACTTGGGATGCGGCACGCCAACCACCGCCGCCTCGGCCACGGCGGGATGGCCCATGGTGGCGTTCTCCAGATCGATGGAAGAAATCCATTCGCCGCCGGACTTGATCACGTCCTTGGCGCGGTCCACCAGTTGCACATAGCCGTCGGCATCGATATTGGCAACGTCGCCGGTGTCGAACCAGCCATCGGCATCGAGCGCGTCATTTTCGGCCTTGAAGTAGGCCGAGGCGATCCAGGGCCCGCGCACCTTCAGCCGGCCGAAAGCGTGGCCGTCGTGCGGCAGTGCGTTGCCCTGGTCGTCCTCGATGCGCAGGTCCACGCCCCACAGCGCGCGGCCCTGCTTGAGCTTGACCTTCAACTGCTCCTGCGCGCCGAGTTCCCGGTGCTTGGGCAGCAGCGTGCTGATCACGCCGATCGGGCTGGTTTCGGTCATGCCCCAGCCCTGGATGAAGCGCGCGCCGAACTGCTGCTCGAAGCGCTCGATCATGGCCGCGGGCGCGGCCGAGCCGCCCACGCCGGCGAGCTTCAGCCCGAGCGAGCGCGGGTCGATCTCCGGGTGCGCGTCGAGATACTGGAACAGCATCAGCCACACGGTGGGCACCGCGGTGGAAAAGGTCACGCGCTCGTCGCGCAGCATGCGGTAGACATTTTCGCCGTCCAGATGCTGGGCAGGCAGCACCATCTTGGCCCCGGTCATGGCACAGGCGTAGGGCATGCCCCAGGCGTTGGCATGAAACAGCGGCACAACCAGCAGGATGGCGCTGTCCACGCCTACGCCGAAGGTGTCGGAAGCACAGGCCTTGAGGCTGTGCAGCACGGTGGAGCGGTGCGAATACAGCACGCCCTTGGGGTTGCCGGTGGTGCCCGAGGTATAGCAAAGGGACGACGCGGTGCGCTCGTCGAACTGCGGCCATGCGTAATTCTCGTTGCCGGCGTCGATCAGGTCTTCATAGCACAGCAGGTTCGGCAGTTTGCCGGCAAGGCCGAGCGCGTCGGTGCCGGCGCGGTCGGTCATCGCCACGTAGTGCGTGACCGACGTCAGGCGCGGCGCAAGCTGCATCACCAGCGGCGCGAAGCACGGATCGAAGAAAAGCACGCGGTCTTCAGCGTGGTTGATGATGTAGTCGATCTGCTCGGGGAACAGGCGCGGGTTGACGGTATGCAGCACCACGCCCGCGCCGGATACCCCGAAATACAGCTCCAGGTGACGGTGCGTATTCCACGCCAGCGTGCCGACGCGATCGCCCTGCGCGACGCCGAGTCCGGCGAGCGAGCTGGCGATGCGCCTGGCACGGTTGTGTACCTCGGCATAGTCGGTGCGCACCGTGCCGCCCTCGATCGTGCGCGACACGATCTCCTGCAGCGGGTGGTACTGCGCGGCGTATTCGATCAGAGAAGAAATCAGCAACGGACGATCTTGCATGAGGCCTAGCATGGTGCGCGTCTCCTGGTTTCGGCATTGTGGTGCGATGCGTAGTCAACATAACGGCGGTGGCATCACCGTCCGGTGTGCGAAAGTTTCAGCGCCCCTTGAATGCCGGCTTGCGCTTCTCCAGGAACGCCGCCACGCCCTCCTTGAAGTCCTCGCTCTTCGACGCGCGCGATTGCATCGTGGCTTCGCGTTCGAGCTGCGTGGGCAGGTCGCTCTCCAGGCTGGCGTTGAGTGCTTCCTTGATCAGGCCATAGGCAAAGGTAGGCATCTGCGCGAGGTGGGCCGCCAGCCTGGCGGTCTCGGCGGGCAGGGCTTCGTCTTCATGCACCTTCCACACCAGGCCGATGCGATGGGCTTCCTCGGCGTCGATCTTCTCGGCCAGGATGGCCAGCGCGCGGGCGCGCATCTCGCCCGCGTAGCGCGGCAGGAAGTAGGTGCTTCCCGCATCGGGCACCAGGCCGATTTTCGAGAACGCCTGCAGGAACGACGCGGAGCGGCCAGCCAGCACCACGTCGCCGGCCAGCGCCAGGCTCATGCCGGCACCGGCCGCCACGCCGTTGACCGACGTGATGACAGGCTTGGGCATATTGCGCAGCGCCAGGATGATCGGGTGATAGCGCTCGCGCAGCAGCGTGCCGGAATCCTTGAGTTCGGCCTGGCGCCCGGCGAGATCCGCGCCTGCGCAAAAGCCACGGCCATTGGCGGTGAGCACTACCGCGCGTACGGCTTCGTCCTGCGCGGCACGCTCGACCGCGGCGCGCAGCTCGGCCATCAGCTCCGCATTGAGCGCGTTGAGTACGTCGGGGCGGTTCAGGGTGATGGTGGCCACGCCTTCGGCGGCGTGATAGAGCACGGGCGATGTCATTGGTTGTCTCCTTGAGTGGTGTGTCTTGGGTCAGGTCGCTAATGCGCCGGTGCCGCTAGGGACCGGCGCGGGTTCAGGCGGCCTTGCCGGGCGCCTTGGGCGGATGCAGCGCATCGGCCGAAGCGTCCCCCAGCTTGCTGCCGCCGTCGCAGTCGACGATGGTGCCGGTGATATAGCGCGCGTTGTCGGTGGACAGGAACAGCGCGGTATTGGCGATATCGCTCTTGTCGCCGTAGTCGCGCAGCGCCAGGCGCGCCTTGAAGCGTGCCTCCATTTCCGGCGTGGGTGCGAGCCGCGCCATGCCTTCGGTGCCGGCGATGGGACCGGGCGAGATGCCGTTGACGCGCACGCCCGCCGGGCCCCATTCCATCGCCAGGCATTTCACCAGCATATTGATGCCGGCCTTGGCGGCGCACACATGGGCCTGAAACATCATCGCGTTGACCGCCTGCGGCGCGGTGATGGCGATCAGCGAAGCGCCGGGGGCGTTGAGAAAGGCAAAGCAGGCGCGGAAGACATTGAAGGTGCCGATCAGGTCGATATCCACCACGGTCTTGAAGCCGTTGGCGGACATGCCCAGCGCCGGCGCGACAAAGTTGCCGGCCGCGCCCGAAATCACGATATCGATCGGGCCGAGGTCATCGCGCGTGCGCGCGAGCGCCGCTTCCACCGCGGCATAGTCGCGCACATCGGCGGCCATGCCGAGCGCGCTGCCGCCGGCATCGTTGATGGTGGCCGCCGCCGCCGCGATGCGCTCGGGGTCGCGGCTGACCAGCGCCAGCCGCGCGCCGGCTTTCGCGAAGTGCTGGGCGATGCCCAGGTTGATGCCGGACGAAGCGCCGGCGATAAACACGACCTTTCCGGCCAGGACGTCGTCTCGGAACGCGTTGGACATGGGTTTCCCTCCCTGGGTTGGGTTGGATGATGAAAGCGGATGGCCCGGAAAGCGAGTCGGGCTGGAAGGTCAGTCGCGGCCGCGCGGGCCGGACGAGGGCGAAGTGCGCCCGGCGGCGTGGAGCGGCCGGGCCGGGACTGCGGAAAGCGGCATGGAACGGGTCATGTCTGTCTCCTGTCTTCTTGTCTTCTTGTCTTTTAAGCGGCCTCTGACTTGGGCCTCCGACATCCTACTCCGATGCCGCGATTCGATCACGTACGGATGCGGCAATGCAGGCGCGCGGGGCACGCAATAAAGTGGGCGGGAGCAGGGCAGGCGGGCAGGCGCGTGGAAAAGCGCCGCGCAAAAGAAAAAGCCCGCACCCAAGCCGGCGTGCGGGCTGCCGTCGCAAGGGACGGGCCATATGTCATGAAGCGCGCCCCCGCATCTTCATGACGGGGTCCATGATGGTGCAAAGGCGCGGTGCCCGCCTTGACCCAGGTCAAGCGCTTGCCACGGGCGCCGCAAACGATGGCCCCGGGATGGCCTCAGGCCAGCAGCGCCGTCACCAGGTCCTTGCTGTGGGCAGCCGGCACCTGGTCGAAATGCAGTGCCGCCTCGACGTGGCTCAGGTGTTCCACCATCAGCGTTACGGCGCGTTCGGTGTCGCCGGCGCGGGCCGCCTCGATGAACTCGCGATGCTCATCGGAAGAGCAGGCGGCATCGCGGCGGGACTGGTAGAGCATGGTGATCACCGCGCTGCGCATCGACAGTTCCTGCAACATGCCGGTCAGCACGCCATTGCCAACCACTTCCGCCAGCATGATGTGGAAATCGCTCAGCAGGCGGGTGCGCAACTGCGCATCGACGCCGCCCAGGGCCTTTTTTTCTGCGGCCAGGTGCCGGTCAATGCGCTTATAGTCGGCGGCGGTGGCGCGCGCCACGAATTCACGCGCCAGCGCGGCCTCCAGGATGCGGCGCACCGCGAACACTTCGCGCGCCTCCTCGGCGCTGGGCTTGGCCACGAAGGCACCTTTGTCCGGCACGATCTGGATGAGCTTGTCCTTGGACAGCATCAGCAGCGCAGCGCGCACCTTGGTGCGGCTGACGCGGTAGACGCTGGCCAGGGCCTCCTCGCGCAGCTTGGTGCCGGGCGGCAGGCGGTGCGAAACGATGGCCGCGACGATGTCTTCGGCGATCGCTTCGGCGGTCATGGCAGGATCGATATGCTCGGGCATGGTTGCGCACTTGCGCTGCGTCTCAGTGAGGAATGCCGAGATTCTAGCGCCCCGCGGCCACGCCGGGCAGCGGGGATGCCCCGGGGGTGGCCAGGTCGGCTTCATGCGGCGCCGGCGCGAGGCCCGCGTCGAGGTCGGTGGCGTCGATCTTGCCGTTGAGCACATCGTGGGCGCGGGCCCGGTCGATGTCCTTCTCCCAGGCGGCTACCACCACGGTCGCCACGCAGTTGCCGATCAGGTTGCCGACGGCGCGGGCGATGCCGATGAACCAGTCCACCGACAGCACCAGCACCAGGCCGATGGCGGGAATCGCCGGGTGCGCCGACAGCGTGGCCGCCAGGATCACGATGGCTGAGCCGGGAATGCCGTGCGCGCCCTTGGACGTGACCAGCGCCACCGCCAGGATGCCCAGCAGGTCGCCCAGCGCCAGCGGCGTATTTGTGGCCTGGGCGATGAAGACCGCGGCCAGCGTCAGGTAGATGGAGAAGGCGTCGAGGTTGAACGAGTATCCCGTGGGGATCACCAGGCCCACCACCGATTTCTTGATGCCCATGAATTCGAGCTTCTTCATGATCTGCGGCAGCACGCTGTCCGAAGACGCGGTGCCCAGCACCACCAGCAGTTCGGCGCGCAGGTAGCGGATCAGCTTGATCACCGAGAAGCCGCACAGGCGCATCACCGTGCCCAGCACCACCAGCACGAACAACATCACCGCGCCGTAGAACACCACCACCAGGTAGCCGAGCTGCTTGAGCGAGCCGATGCCGTACTTGCCCACGGTGAAGGCCACCGCGCCCAGCACGCCCAGCGGCGCCAGCTTGATGATGAAGCCCATCATCTTGAACAAGGTGTGCGAGAAGGTGTCGATCATCGACACCAGCGGCCGGCCCCGCTCGCCCACCAGCGACAGCGCGCAGCCGAACAGGATCGACACCAGCAGCACCTGCAGCACGTCGCCGCTGGCGAACGCGCCCATCACCGTGCTCGGAATCAGCTTGAGCAGGAAGTCCACCATGCCGGCGCTCTTGACCTTTTCGGCGGAGTCCACGTAGGCGGACATCGCCGATGCGTCGAGCGAGGCCGGGTTCACGTTCATGCCGGTGCCGGGATGGAAGATATAAGCCAGCGCGATGCCCAGCGCCAGCGCGATGGTGGTGACCACCTCGAAGTACAGCACCGCCTTGATGCCGACCCGGCCCACCTTCTTCAGTTCGCCGGCGCCGCAGATGCCGGCCACCACCACGCAGAAGACGATTGGCCCGATCAGCATCTTGATCAGCTTGATAAAGGCATCGCCGAGCGGCTTGAGCTTGGCGGCGAACTCGGGGAAGAACAGGCCGAGTGCAGTGCCCAGCACCAGGGCGATCAACACCTGGCCGAACAGGGAGCGGGTGAAACGGGTGATAGCGGACTGCGAGCGGGCGGAAGCGGACCGCGGCTGGACTGCTGGGTGCATCGTTGTCTCCATGCGGACGCGTCCTGGACTTTGCCTGGCGCGTCCTGTCATTGCTGCAGGAATTGCCGGTTGCCCGCGTGGCGGGACGGCCGGCCTGACGTGCCGGGCGCGTGGCCGGGTGAGGGCTGCCGCGCTTCGTGGATTGGCTCTCCTGTTGGAGCGGAATCCACGCAACTCGCTGTCCGGATCGGATTGTCCGCAGCGAATTGTCGGAACGTGGAAGCCAATATAGTGCATATCATTTTTGTATGCAATTTTTGAATTCACTGTGCTACCATGAATCGCACAGAATAGAGCTCTCGGACGAGAGTCAAGGCGCACCGGGACGGTCCGGCGACGCCGGCCCGGCAACCAAGGCACCGCTGGCGCGGCGCTTGCATGATCCGGCGCCATCGCATTCGCGCACTTCCAGCAGGAGACACGCATGGCAGCAACCCTCACGCCCGCTACCGAAACCGGGGCGCGCATCATGGCCTGGGCAGATACCCTGGCTGTCCATACCGAGCAGCCCGGCATGCTCACCCGCACTTATCTCACCGAGGCCCACCACGGCGCCGCCGCGCAGCTGGCCGAGTGGATGCGCGAAGCCGGCATGACGGTACGCCGCGATGCCGCCGGCAACGTGATCGGCCGCTATGAAGGCACGACGCCCGGCGCACCGGCGCTGCTTACCGGTTCGCACTTCGACACCGTGCGCGACGGCGGCCGCTACGACGGCAACCTCGGCGTGATCCTGCCGGTCGCCTGCGTGGCCGAGTGGAACGGCCAGGGCAAGCGTTTCCCGTTCGCCATCGAAGTGGTTGGCTTTGCCGAGGAGGAGGGCGTGCGCTTCAAGGCCACGCTGCTGGGCAGCCGCGCCATCGCCGGCACCTTCGACACCAACGTGCTCGACAATGTGGACGACTCAGGCAAGACCATGCGCGAAGTGATGCGCGCGGCCGGTTTCGACCCTGCGGGCCTGCCTGCCGCCGCGCATCGGCGCGAGCAGGTGCTGGCCTTCGTGGAAGTCCATATCGAGCAAGGCCCGGTGCTGCTGAATGAAGGGTTGCCGCTGGGCGTGGTGACCGCGATCTCCGGCGCCACCCGTTTCATCGTCGAATTCGAAGGGCTGGCCGGCCACGCCGGCACCGTGCCGATGGACATGCGCCGCGATGCGGCCATGGCCGGCGCGGAGATCGGCCTGTATATCGAGCGCCGCTGCGGCGGCCTGCCGGGCCTGGTGGGCACCATCGGCCAGTTCAACGTGCCCAACGGCGCCGCCAATGTGGTGCCAGGCCGCGCGGTGATCTCCATCGACATCCGCGCCGGCGAAGACGCCGTGCGCCAGGCTGCCGTCAACGACGTGCTGGCGGAGATCGAACGCGTGTGCGCCCGCCGCAATGTGCGCGTGAAGGTCCGCAAGACGCATGAAGCCGTGAGCGTGCCGTGCGCGCCCTGGCTGCAGACGCAATGGGCGGATGCCATTGCCCGCCAGGGACTGCCGGTGCGGCACCTGCCCTCTGGCGCCGGGCATGACGCCATGGCCATCGCCGCCATCGCCGACGTGGCGATGCTGTTTGTGCGCTGCGGCAACGGCGGCATCAGCCACCACCCCACCGAGATCATGACTGCTGAAGACGCCACCAGTGCTGCCGCCGTGTTCAGCGATTTTGTCGAGCATTTCGACGAGTCTTCCGCACGGCAGCAATAAGCGGCGCGGCCAGGCGCCAGCGTCCCCGATCCTGAGAAACCTTTAGATTTAGATTCAGAGATAAAACATGACCGCACGAGACAACGTGAACCCGCTGCAGACAACGCTCACCAACTTCATCGACGCCCAGCGCCCCGCGCAGGAAGCCTTCCTGGCCGAACTGGTCAAGGTGCCGTCCGACAACCCGCCGGGCGACTGCGACGCGCACGGCAAGCGCGCCAAGGTGCTGCTCGAAGGCCTGGGCTTCAAGGTGGAGGCGCACAAGGTGCCCGACGAACTGGTCAAGGCCGCCGGCATGATCAGCGCCACCAACCTGCTGGTGCGCAAGACCTTCGGCAAGGGCGGTCCCACCATCGCCATGAATGCGCACGGCGACGTGGTGCCCCCCGGCCTGGGCTGGACCAAGGACCCGTACGGCGGCGAGATCGCCGACAGCGAGCACGGCCCGGTCATGTACGGCCGTGGCGTGGCCGTGTCCAAGTCGGACTTCGCCACCTACACCTATGCGGTGCTGGCACTGATGGAAGCCGAGAAGCAAGGCGCCAGGCTCAACGGCACGCTGGAACTGCAGTTCACCTACGACGAGGAAACCGGCGGCGACATCGGTCCCAAGTTCCTGCTCGACCAGGGCCTGAGCAAGCCCGACTACGCCATCTCGGCGGGCTTCTCCTACGGCATCACCTCGGCCCATAACGGCTGCCTGCACGTGGAAGTCACGGTGAAGGGCAAGCAAGGCCACGCGGCCATGCCGCACACCGGCGTGGACGCGATCGAGGCTGCCACTCACATCCTGCAGGCCATCTATGGCCTGCGCGCCGAACTCGCCACGCGCAAGTCGAAGACGCCGGGCATCGACACCGCCACGCTGAACGTCGGCCTGATCAAGGGCGGCATCAACACCAACGTGGTGCCCGACCTGGTGACCTTCCGCGTCGACCGCCGCATGATCCCCGAGGAAATCGGCTTCGACGCCGAAGGCGAACTCCGCGCCGTGGTCGAGAAGGCCGCCAGGGACCGTCCGGGCATCGAGGTCAAGGTCGAGCGCATCATCCTGGCCGAGCCGCTGTCGGAACTGCCGGGCGTGGAGAAACTGATCGGCGCCCTCAAGGGCCGTGCCGAGGAAGTGTTCGGCGTGGAAATCCCGGTGCAGGGCGTGCCGCTTTACACCGATGCCCGCCACTACACCAAGTACGGCATCCCCACCGTCCTGTACGGTGCCGGCCCGCGCACGCTGATGGAAGCGCGCGGCCACAACTCGGATGAGAACCTGCGGCTGAATGACCTGAACCGTGCCACCAAGGTAGTGGCGCTGGCGCTGTCGGACCTGATTGGCTGATGGCTGGCTTCCCCTCCCGCCCGCGGGAGGGGGCGGGGATGGGGGCAGGCGCTTGCCATGCCGCATCCCCGAACCTTTGCAGACAAATTATTCTCACAACGAATAACTTTGCTCTGTGCAATTCAATTTAAATTCCTTGGCGGCATTTTCAGCTCAGAAGATCGGCCGCGACTTTCTTCTCCCTCCGCTCCTGCCATCCGTTTGAGCCGGTAACGTCTCCGCATTCCCCAGCAAAACCTCCGCATCACCCGCCGTGCCGACCACTTGCGCTTAGTATCAGTGCTCTTATATTATGTTCGTGCTCTGACATACATTGAATCCTCGCAACGTTCCAAGGAGAGATGCGCATGCCGACCCACGCCCGCATGGAGTACATCGATTTCACCAACACCGCCCCCGCCGTAGCCACCGCCCTGCGCGCCTTGTCCAAGGCCGTGGACGACGCCGGCCTGGACAAGTCCCTGACCGAACTCATCAAGCTGCGCGCCTCGCAGATCAACGGCTGTGCGTTCTGCGTGCAATTCCACCTCAATGCGGCGCGGGGGCTGGGCGTGGACCAGCGCAAGCTGGACCTGGTGGCGGCATGGCGCGATGCCGGGATCTTCAGCGCCCGTGAGCAGGCTGCGCTGGCCTGGACGGAAGCGCTGACGAAGCTGAGCGCGGAAAGTGCTTCCGACGCTGTCTACGCCCAGGTGGCCGGGCAATTCCCCGCGGGCGAACTCGCTCACCTGAGCGCGGCCATCGCCAACATCAACGCCTGGAACCGGATCGCGGTGGGCTTGCGCTTCTCGCCGCCGGCCCCGGCGCAGCCCCGGAGCGCCGCATGAACGCCCCCGCGCAAGACGCCACGCAGGCAGGCGATCGCGAGCCGATCCGCTACGTGGACGATGAAGCGGGGGTGCTGGCGTGTTTCCCGCTGATGCATCAACTCCGCCCGCACCTCGCATCGCCCGAAGAATTCGTGGCACGCTGGCGCCGCCAGGTAGCGGCAGGCTATCGCCTGCTGGCGCTGTGGCAGGGCGGGCGGCCGGTGGCGCTGGCCGGCTTCCGCTTGCTGGACAACCTCGTGCATGGCGTGCATTTCTACGTGGACGATCTCGTCACCGATGAGTCCGCGCGCAGCGGCGGGTACGGCCATCTGCTGATGAACCGGCTCAAGGACGAGGCGCGCGCGCTGGGCTGTGCCAAGCTGGTGCTGGATACGCCGCTGACCAATGTGCTCGGTCACCGCTTCTATTACCGCAACGGCCTGCTGGCCTCCGCGTTGCGCTTCAATATCGCGCTTGCCTGACACGGCCAATCCCGGTGACCGGAGAACCATGACCAAGCTCCTGCATATCAGCGCCAGCGCACGCGGCGAGTCCTCGCTGAGCCGGCAGGCCGCCCGGCGGCTGCTGGCGCAAATCAGGCGGTGCCATCCCGCGCTGGCGGTAAGCGAGCGCGACCTTGGCAGCGAACCGCCGCCGCATCCGCCGGCGGCCCTCGTCGAGGCCAGCCTGATGCCGGCGGCGGACCGCGGCGCCGCCGAACTTGCGGCGCTCGCGCACTCGGAGACGCTGATCGCGGAACTGGAGGCCGCCGAGTTCGTGTTGATCTCCACGCCGATGCACAACTTCACCGTGCCATCCGCGCTCAAGGCGTGGATCGATCATGTGGTGCGGATCAACCGCACGTTTCGTAGCACGCCGGCTGGCAAGGCCGGGCTGCTCGCCGACCGGCCGGTATGGCTGCTCGTCACCTGTGGCGGGCCGCTCGATGAAGGCCCCGCGGCCCAGCGCGATTTCCTCACGCCTTACCTGCAGTACGTGCTGGCCTGCATCGGCCTGACCCGTTTCGAGGCGCTACGGCTGGACCAGATGCGACGCGGCGGCGAACACGTCGCACGCGGCATGGCGCGCGTCGATGCGTGGGCCGGGCACCTCGCGCAGCAGTTGAATGGCGCCGGTGGCGGAGCGGCCCGTCCGGACGGCAGCGATCGGCGAGTGCCCCGAACCGGCTGAGCCGCGTCCGCCGCGCGGGTACCCTCCGGCGCATAGCCGGCGCCGCGCCTACCGCCTGGCCGCGCGCTCCACCGGCAGCGTCTCGTCGCCATCGCCCAGCGAGCGCTGCATCAGCACCGTATCGATCCACTGGCCGTGCTTGAAACCAACCGACTGCAGCCGGCCGATGGTGCGGAACCCCACGCGCTCATGCAACGCCAGCGAGCCCGCGCCCTCGCCGCTGGCGGTGCAGGCGACCACCGCCACCATCTGCCGCCACGGGCCGCTTTCGCAGCGCGAGACCAGCGCGGCAAGCAGCGCCAGCCCCAGGCCCTGGCCACGGTAGCGCTCGTCGATGTAGACCGAATCCTCGATGGCGAAACGGTAGGCGCTGCGCGTCCGGTAGGCGGAAGCATAGGCATAGCCCAGCACTTCGCCGCCGCGCTCGGCCACCAGGTAGGGCAGCCCCTGGCGCTTCACCTCGGCGTGGCGCAGCCGCATATCGTCCACGCCCGGTTCGACTTCCTCGAACGAAGCGCGTCCGTGGCGCACATGGTGGGCATAGATGGCCTGGATGGCGGGGATGTCCGCGGCGGAGGCGTCGCGGATCGAGGGGCTGGCGCAGGCCTGGACGGCGGCGGTGGCATTGGCCACGGCCAACGGCGTGGCGGAAGCAGCGCTGAGTGTGGCGAGAGGGGCTTTCATGGTGCTGGCGCGGCGCGCGGTCTGGGCAGGTGAGCCGGAAGGCAGATCGGATCCGGGTTGATGTCGGAACGTGGAGGGAAGCCGCGTTACCGGTGTTTATCGGAGCCAACCAGAGCGGCCCGACGCCGCTACCTTACCGTGCACCGATGCTATAAAGGAAGCTTCGCTGACTTATGCAGCGCATAAGAATTTCTTTGCCATGCGGCATCTCAATCCAGACTTTCTGCAGGCCTTCGCCCTGGTTTGCGAACTGGGCAGCTTTTCGGCAGCCGCCGAGCGCCTGGGCCTGAGCCAGCCGGCGGTCAGCCTGCAGGTCCGCCAGCTCGAACAGCGTTACGGCCTGCGCCTGCTGGAAAGGGTGGGACGCCATGTGCTGCCCACCGCCGCCGGCGAGGACCTGCTGGCGCACGCGCGTGGCGTGGCGAGCGCGCTGGCCGCCGCCGACGACAGCATGGCGCGCCATGCCGGCGCAGCGGTAGGGCGGGTGCGGCTGGGCACCGGTGCCACCGCCTGCATCTACCTGCTGCCGGCAGTCTTGCGCGACCTGCGCCGCGCCATGCCGGCGCTGGAGATCGTGGTCAGCACGGAAAACACCGGCGAGGCGCTCAAGGCGGTGGAAGACAACGCGCTCGACCTGGCCTTCGTCACGCTGCCGGCTTCGGGCCGGATGTTCGACATCACGCCCGTGCTGGAAGACCCGTTCGTCGCCATCGGGCCGGCCGACGGCGATCCGTTGCCCGCCACCGTGGCGCCCGCCGATCTTGCCGGCCGGCCGCTGGTGCTGTTCTCGCCGGGTGGCAATACGCGCCGGCTGGTGGATGAGTGGTTCCTGCGCGCCGGCATCAGCGCGCGCCCTGTCATGGAGCTGGACAGCGTCGAAGCGATCAAGGAACTGGTCGGCGCCGGGCTGGGTTACTCGGTGCTGCCCGGCATGGCCTTGCCGCCCGGCCAGCCGCGCGCCCGCATCGCCGTGCGCGCGCTTGCGCCGCCGCTGGCGCGCACGCTGGCGCTGGTGCTGCGCCACGACAAGCCGCTGCGTGCCGGACTGCGCGCCACGGTAACGGCCTTGCTGCGGCTGGCGCCGGAAAAGCGCGGCGCGGACTGAGCGTACATGCCCCGCCGCAGCGGGGCATGCGGGCGCGCGGCGCCGCTTGTATAGTGCGGGTTTCAGCCCCAGGGGCGCGGGCTCGCTCGGCCGGCCATCGCAATGCCAGCGTGCGCCGGGCCGCCCCCCCACCGAACCAGGAGTACCGTCATGATCACCATCTATCACAACCCCCGTTGCTCGAAATCGCGCGAAACCCTGGCGCTGGTCGAGGCCGCCGCAACCCGGCTGGGCGAGCCCGTGGAGATCGTGGAGTACCTGAAGACGCCACCCACGCTGTCCACCCTCAAGCAGCTTCACACCATGCTGGGCGTGCCGGTGAGGGAGATGGTGCGCGACAACGAGGCGCCCTACAAAGAGCTGGGGCTGGCCGATCCCGGCCTGACCGATGCCGAGGTGCTGGGCGCCGTGGCCGACCATCCCATCCTGCTGCAGCGCCCGGTGGTGGTGCGCAACCGCCGCGCCGCGATCGGCCGTCCGCCCGAGAACGTGGCGCCCTTGCTGGCCTGAGCCTGGCTTGTTCCGGCTCCGGGCCCGGCAAATCGCGGCCCCTGAATAAAACCGGCCCCCACGCAAGGTG
>NZ_JFJV02000264.1:113996-153961 GCF_000611145.1 Cupriavidus sp. SK-3
AGGCGGGTCGTCTAAGGAACACCCAGCCAGTGCATGGCCTCCTGACCGAAAGCGATTGCCGCGAGGACCACCAGCAGGATCACCAGGGTCAGCGCGCTGACATAAACAATGGCCTTGGCGACTTCGGCGTCGTCTTCGAGAGAGTGCGGGCGCGTGGATTCGCGCGTCGATGGCGTCCCGTGCGGCCAGTGCAACCGGCCGGCCAACTGCCTGAGGTGCAGGTCGGGGTGGAAACGCATGGGCGACACCTCCTGGGCGTGGCACGCGAGGCCGTATATGGCTTGGCGACGCGGCCGCCCTGAGATCGGGTGGGTTCGAATGCCAGTTCGGATGCCATATACGTCTTAACTATAGCTGGCGCGCCACAGGATGCGAGGCCGGCGCATGCCGGCGCCGGGAATCCGCGCGTGAGCCGGTTCAGGCCGCGGGGGGAGCGGGCGGGCCGTCGCTTGCGGGCACGGCCTGCGCAGCCGCGAGCCTGGCCTCCCGGGCCCGCAATTCGGCGAGCATGTTGCAAAACAGCGCACCCTGCTCCAGCGCATCGTCCAGCGCCACATGGGTGTGCGGCAGCGGATCTTTCCATTCGGCGGGCAACGCCGGCTTGACGGTCTTGCGGTAGGGCAGCCCGGTCATGGCGAATGCCATCGTCTTGATGTCAAGCGCCGCCCAGCCAAACGGCGAGCGGCCGGCGAAACGCATCATGTACCAGAACATCCAGGTGAAATCGAAGCCGGCCGGGAAGGCCACGAAGACTGGCTTGCCGGGCAGGCTCTCCACCCATTCCACGTAGCGCACCATGGCCCGCTCGGGCGGCTCCGGATTCCGCCGGCAGGCTGCCCAGGCTTCCGGCTGGGTTTGCCACCACTGCATCTGCGCCGGATGCCCGGCGGCGCCCGGCAGCGTCTCCAGGTTGGCCGAGAAGGTGCTCACCACGGTCTTGTCCGCCAGCATCGCGGCGGAGGCGAAGGACAACATGGAGTGCGGGCCGGGGATCGGGCCGTCGGCTTCCACGTCGGTGCTCACATAGATTTCGGGGCGGGTGTCGGGTGCCTGTCGCTTGGCCATGGCGTGCCTTGGAATAGGGATTCGGAAAGCGCGGCGTGCGGGGGCTCAGCCGACGTCGATCAGGTGGTCCGCCACATAGGGATTGTTCTTGCGTTCCTCGGCAAACGTGGAGACAGGCCCGTGGCCGGGCACGAAGGTTACGTCGCCGCCCAGCGGCCACAAATGGGTGCGGATCGAGCGGATCAGGTCGGCATGGTTGCCGCGCGGGAAGTCGGTACGGCCGATCGAGCCCGCGAACAGTACGTCGCCCACGATGGCGAGCCGGTGCGCGCGCGAGAAAAACACCACGTGGCCGGGCGTGTGGCCGGGGCAATGGTAGACCTCCAGCGTCTCGCTGCCGAACTGCACGGTGTCGCCCGTGTCCAGCCAGCGCTGCGGCTCGAAGATCTCGGCGTGGCCAAAGCCAAAGCGGCGCGTCTGTTCCGGCAATTGCTCAATCCAGAAGCGCTCGTCCTCGTGCGGCCCTTCGATCGGGATCCCAAGCTCGCGCGCCAGGGATGCCGCCCCGGCGCAGTGGTCCACGTGCCCGTGCGTGAGGAAGATCTTTTCCAGCGTCACGCCGTGTTCCTTGACCGCGGCATGGATGCGGTCAAGGTCGCCGCCGGGATCGGTCACCGCGGCGCGGCCAGTGGTCTCGTCGATCAGCAGCGTGCAGTTCTGCTGGAAGGGCGTCACGGGAATCAGTAGGACTTGCATGGAGCGAAAGTTGGAAGGGACACAGGGAGCCAGGACCGGATGCGAGTGCCGCATGCGCCGCAAAAATCGAGGGCGAAGCATGGCTCGCGATCGGAACAGTGGTCGCATTGTAGCGTCGGGCCTGTAAAAACGTGCCGCGCCCGACAGCGTCGGAAAGGCATGAAGCAATGCGCGCATCACACCGCGAAAGCCTTGTCAGGACTGGCCTGGCGCCTGGCAAGCGCCGAATCGGGTACGGTTTGCGCCTCGCATTACAGACAATTCGTAACAAAATCAAGGCCATAGGTGTAAGTGTGTGATGCTAGACTCCCGCGATGCGTTGGTTACACCTCCCCCTTTCCCGCCCCGGGCGGATCGTCCGCCTGTGCGTGCACGCCACGTGCGCGCTGGCGCTTGCCGCCTGTGCGATCCCGCCGGGCGACCAGGCGCAGGAGGGCGTGCCCACCGCCGCCACGCCGGGGGCTGCCAAGCCGGCCAAGCCCGCCAAAGTCGCCAAGGCCGAGAAAAACGGCGCCTCGGGCAATGCCCAGAAGGACAGCAGCAATGGCTGGGGCCTGTACCGCTGGGGCGGCGATGCGCAGGGGGATGGCGTGGGATCGTTCGAGGGCCTGCGGCCCGACCTGGGCTCCTATGAGCAGCGCGGCATGGCGTCCTGGTATGGCAAGGGTTTCCATGGCCGCAAGACGGCCAATGGCGAGCGCTTCGATATGCGGGCGATGACTGCCGCGCACCCCTCGCTGCCGCTCGATAGCTGGGTGCTGGTGCGCAACCTGCGCAATGGCAAGGTGGCGGTGGTCCGCATCAACGATCGCGGGCCGTATCACAGCAACCGCGTGCTCGACGTCTCTTTTGGCGCGGCCAAGCGCCTCGGTTTTACCGATCACGGCTCCACCCAGGTGGAGATCCGGCGCCTGTCGCGCTCCGAGGTAGCGGCGCTGGGGCCGCAGATCGCGCCGAGCGGCGACGATGCGGGCGATAGCGGCGACGATGCCACGACCGACTCCGAACTGGCCGACAACCCGGCCAGTCCCGTGCGCGCGGCCCGCAAGACGCGCAAGCCGGCCGCACGGCGCAAGAGCCGCTGAGCCGGAATGCGGACCATGCAGGCATGCCAGGTCCGCGGCGCTGTCGGCTTATGCGCCGACGCGGTCTTCAGGCACCCGGACGATTCACTCGGTAGCCGCCTCGCCCTCGCCGTGCCCCGCCCGCCGGGCCAGCGCCAGCCGGTACAGCGCATCGGTGGAAGCGCCGGTAATGGCGGCGGCGAGCTTGGCGGCCCGCTTGGCCGGCAACTCTGCCAGCAGCAGCTCCAGCACCTGCTGCGCGCGGGCGTCAGGCTGGCCGGCATCCGCTGCCTTGGCCGACGCGCCTTCCACCACCAGCACGAACTCGCCCTTGGCGCGCGATGCATCCGCGGCCAGCCAGGCTGGCGCCTCGCTCACCGGCAGCACCTTGATCTCCTCGAACAGCTTGGTCAGTTCGCGGCCAATCAGCAGCCGCCTGTCCGGCGGCAGCGCGGCGGCCAGCGCCGCCAGCGTGTCGGCAATGCGGTGCGGCGCCTCATAGACCACCCAGGCGTGATCGAGCGCAGCCAGTCCGGCGATGGCCTCGCTGCGCGCGCGCGCTTTGGACGGCAGGAAGCCGGCAAAGGTAAAACGTCCGTCACCGCTGTCGAGCATCTCGCCCGCTACCGACAAGGCCGCCACGGCCGCGCTCGGGCCGGGCAGCGGCACCACCGCGTGGCCGGCCGCGCGCGCCGCTTCCACCAGCCGCGCGCCGGGATCGGAGATGCCGGGCGTGCCGGCGTCGGACACGTAGGCAATGCGCTCGCCCGCGGCCAGCCGCGCGTTGATGCGCTCCGCCGCTTCGCGTTCGTTGTGTTCGTGCACCGCCAGCAACGGGCGGTGCAGGCCAACGCGCGTGAGCAGCTGGCCGGTATTGCGGGTGTCTTCGCAGGCGACAGCGTCAGCCAGGCCGAGCACGTGCAGTGCCCGCAGGGAGAGATCGGCCAGGTTGCCGATCGGGGTAGCCACCACGTACAGGGTGCCGGACGGGTAGGACTGGCCGGCCGCCAGGGAGATCCAGTCAGTCATGCTTGAGAACTTCCGTTGAATCCATCATTCAAATCCACGATGTCCCCGGCACAGGCGCGGGGCGCCCGCGCCGAGGGACGCGCGCTGGCTTACCTGGAAAGGCAGGGCCTGGCGCTCGTGGTTCGCAATTATCGCTGCAAAGGCGGCGAAATCGACCTGATCATGCGCGAGGCCGACGGTACGCTGGTTTTTGTGGAAGTGCGCCAGCGTGCCAGCCGCGCCTTCGGCGGCGCGGCTGCCAGTGTCACACCGGCCAAGCAGCGGCGCATCCTGCTGGCCGCGGAGCAATACCTCGCCGCGCAGGCGGAACCGGGTGCCGCGCCGCGCTGCCGGCTCGATGTGGTGGCGCTGGAGCCGGGGCGGCTCGAATGGATTCGCGACGCCTTCGATGCCGGCGCGGCGCCATGAAGCGCCGGGGAGCCCGGGCGCCTGCGTCATAATGCGCGGTATCTTGCGGCGCGTGCCGCATTTGAAAAAGCGTTTGAAAACAAGAAGGCCGATCGAGCCATGCATATCGATAGCATCCAGCAGCATTTCTTCGACAGCGCAGAGACCAAGCGCCAGGCCGCGCCGCTGATGGCGCCCCACATCGCCGCGGCGATCGAACGCCTGGTGGGCGCGCTCACCAGCGGCAACAAGATCCTCGTCTGCGGCAACGGCGGCTCGGCCTCCGATGCCCAGCATTTCGCCGCCGACCTGATCGGCCGCTTCGAGCGCGAGCGCCCCGGCCTGGCCGCGATCGCCCTGACGACCGACAGCTCGATCCTCACCGCCATCGGCAACGACTACGATTTCAGCCTGGTGTTCTCCAAGCAGGTGGAAGCCCTCGGCCAGCCCGGCGACGTGTTGCTGGCGATTTCCACCTCCGGCAACGCCGCCAACGTGCTCGCCGCGGTGCAGGCTGCCAAGCAGCGCGACATGAGCGTGGTGGCCCTGACCGGCATGGGCGGCGGCGAGCTCGCCGGCCTGCTGGACGAATTCGACGTCAACTTGTGCGTGCCCAGCGAGCGCGCCCCGCGTATCCAGGAGGTGCACCTGCTGACCCTGCATTGCCTGTGCGACGGCATCGACGAGGCGCTGCTGGGCGAGGGCTGAGCCCGCCGCCGATAGCGCCCCGCTTTCTCGCCCCTGAACTTTGCTCCCGAAGCAACCACAGCCCATTTTTGCCTCACCGCTACAAGCAAGGACCGCATGACGACTCTGCCCAACTCGCGTGAATCCCGCACTTCCCGGCCGGCCGGGACCCTGCCACGCCTGGCCCGCACCGCGACGATGGTGGCGGCACTGACCGTTGCGGCCACGCAGCTCACCGGTTGCTTCCCGGTCATCGCCGCCGGCGTGGCCAGTGGCGTGACCGTGGCCACCGACCGCCGGCCAACCACCACCCAGACCATCGACCGCGGCCTGCAGCTCGAGGCCGATAGCACGCTCAGTTCGCGCTACAACGGCCAGGCCCGTGTGAGCGTGTCGGTCTTTAACCGCAAGGTGCTGCTGACCGGCGAGGCCAAGGACGCCGCCGTCAAGCAGCAGATCGACAAATACGTGCGAGGCCTGCCCAACGCGCGCGAAGTGATCGACGAGCTCGAGATCGTGCCGTCGCCCTCGTTCGCCACGCAGAGCGAGGACACCTACATCACCAGCAAGGTCAAGACCATGCTGATCACCGCCGAAGGCGTGCCCTCGAACTCGATCAAGATCGTCACGGAGAAGGGTGTGGTCTACATGCTTGGCATCGTCACGCCGCCCGAAGGCGAACGCGCCACCGATGTGGCCCGCAATGCCAGCGGCGTCACCAAGGTGGTAAAGGCCTTCGACTATGTGACCGAAGCCGAGAGCGGCAGGCTCGACGCCGCCGCCACCGGGCGGACCGCGCCGCCGGATAGCACGTCCGGCACGCCCGCCCCGGTGCAATCCGCGCCGCCCGCGCCAGAGGCGGCCCCTGGCGCCACGACCACCCCGGTCGCGTCGCCGGTGGCGTTGCCGCCCGGCCGCAACCTGCCCTGAACGGCCGGCGCGTCAGGCCAGCCCTGGCTCCTGCGCCAGCCTGGCCGTGCGCCGCGTGCATTGCCGCGCGGCGTACCCGTTACAGCGCCTCGCGCTGCGGCCGCAGTTTCAGGCGGCCTGTTCACGCGCCACTTCCGCGCCACTTCCCCGCCGCTCGACGCCCTCTCCGGGCATCACCGGGCATCACCGGGCGCACTTCGATCTGAGGTTTTCGCATCACATGCACGCACCCGGTGTGTTAGGGTAGGCACGCCCTCGCGGCGCGATCCCGGAGCGAACACGATGATCCAGACCCCCCTACTTGCCGCCCTGGCGGCGCTGGTGTTACTGGCCTTGCCCGGCGGCGCCCAAGCGCAGGCGCCCGACGCCGCCGCGCTGCAAGCGCGCAACTGGGCCGCCGCGTGCGCCGGCTGCCACGGCCCCGCGGGCCGCGCTCCCGCAGGGGCTGCGGTGCCGGGCCTCGCCGGCCGCGATAAGTCCGAGCTGGTCCGGCAGATGCAGGACTTCAGGCAAGGCAAGCGCGAAGCCACGGTGATGCAGCAGATCGCCAAGGGCTACAGCGACCAGCAGATCGAAGCCATCGCGGGCTGGTTCGCCGCCGTGCGCTAAGCGCGCCGGCTTGCAACCCGGCAAGGAGACCCTCAGATGCAAAGACGTGAATTCCTCGGCGCGCTCGCCGGCACCGCCGCGCTTGGCGCATTCGGCGCGCAAGCGGCCAGCGCTACCGGCAAGGCAAAGGTGGTGGTGGTGGGCGGCGGCTATGGCGGCGCCACCGCAGCGCGTTACCTGCGCGAATGGAGCGGGCATGGCATTGAGGTCACGCTGGTCGAACCCAACGCCAGCCTGGTCTCCTGCCCGCTGTCCAACCTGGTCCTCGCCGGCAGCAAGCGCATCGGTGACATTACCTTGTCCTACGAAGCGCTGGCGAAGCGCCACGGTGTGAGCGTGGTGCGCGACCATGTCAGCGCGATCGACCCGGCGCGCAGGGTGGTGCGCCTGGCCGGCGGCGGCACGCTGCCCTACGACCGGCTGGTGCTGTCGCCCGGCGTGGATGTGCTCTCTGGCGAGATTCCGGGCCTCGCCCAGCCAGGCGGCGAGCAGATCCTCCACGCCTGGAAGGCCGGCCCGCAAACGGTGGATCTGCGCCGCCAGCTGGAAGCGATGCCCGATGGCGGCACCTTCGCCATCACCATTCCGCTCGCGCCCTACCGCTGCCCGCCCGGACCCTACGAGCGCGCCTGCCTGGTCGCGGACTATTTCAGCCGGGCCAAGCCGCGCAGCAAGGTGCTGATCCTCGACGCCAATCCCGACGTCACCTCCAAGGGCGCGCTGTTCAAGCAGGTCTGGGCCACGCGCTACAAAGGCATGATCGAGTACCGGCCGCAGTACAACACCATCGACGTGGACCCCGCCACCCGCACGCTCAAGTTCGAGGTGCAGGACGACGAGCGCGCCGATGTGCTCAATGTGCTGCCGCCGCAGCGCGCCGGCGCCATTGCCGTGGCAAGCGGGCTGGCTACCGCCAACGGCCGCTGGTGCGAGGTCGATTTCCTTACTTTCGAATCGATCGCCGTGCCCAACATTCACGTGCTCGGCGACGCCATCCAGATCGCGCCGCTGATGCCCAAGTCGGGCCATATGGCCAACCAGCACGGCAAGGTGGCGGCGGCCGCCATCGTGTCGTTGCTGGCCGGCCAGGCGCCGAACCCCGAGCCGCTTTACAACAACACTTGCTACAGCTTCACGTCCGCGCGCGAAGCGATCCACATCGCCAGCGTGCATCGCTATGATGCGGCGCAGAAGACCATGGTCACGGTGCCGGGCGCGGGCGGCTTGTCGGCCGCGCCGAACGCGCTGGAAGGCACCTATGCACAGGCGTGGGCGGATGCCATCTGGACGGACATGCTCGGTTGAGCGACCGGCAGGACAACCACGGCGCGCACCGGTGACGGTGCGCTTTGCATATGTCCCCGAGATCGCAGCCAGCCCCGCATCCGGAAGCGTGGCGCAAAGGGGTAAACACTATATGCGCAATCACGCATATACGAATATATTGGACGGCATGGACGAGATGGATCGCGTGTTCGAGAAAGTGTCGGGGTATTTCAGTCTGCTGGCGGAACCCACCAGGCTGAAGATCCTGCACGCCCTGTGCGATGGCGAGAAGCCGGTTGGCACCGTGGTGGAAACAGTGGGCTCTTCGCAGACCAATGTCTCGCGGCATCTCACTGCGATGTACCGCGCGGGCGTGCTGTCGCGCCGCAAGGAAGCCAACCTCGTGTTCTACGCCATCGAGGACGAGAGCGTGATTGAGCTGTGCCGCACGGTCTGCGTGCAGGTGGCCAGCCGGCTGGAAGACAGCGCCTTGCCCGCGGGCATGGTCGACCGCTTCATGCCTCAGGCCGCACCGGCGCCGCGCCGCCGTAGCCGCTAAGGCCAGGCGCGTACCAGGGCGCAGGGCAACCGCATTCACGTTCGCACGCAGGTTGTACGGCGGCGGCCCGCATCCGCGGGCGCCGGCCGATAACAGGTTGGCCGACGGCGCTTGCGCGCCGGACGAGCGGACCGGAGGAGACCGCAGTGCCGGAACAGATCCGCCCCGGGCGCATCGTGCGTGCGCCGGAGCATTTCGTCAGCGCATCGTTGCAGCAGGACATCGCGCAACATGGCCTGGGCATGCCGGACAGCCCGCGCCGCGACTTCCTGCGCAAGAGCTTCCTGGGCGCCGCGGCCGCGCTGGCCGCCGGTGCCGGCGGCAGGACGCGCGCAGCGGAAAGCGCCGGCGACGACGCCATCCTCACGCCGCAACCCTGGGCCACCACGCTGGGCCAGCCGGTTGCCGCGCACCCCTACGGCCAGCCCTCCGCCTACGAGAAAAACCTGGTGCGGCGCGAGTCGCCGGGGCTGACCCGTGTGTCCGCCGCTTCTGTTTCCTTCGCGCCGCTGCAAGGCTTCTTCGGCATCATCACGCCCAACGGGCTGCATTTCGAGCGTCATCACCAGGGCTGGCAGGACATCGATCCGGCCCGCCACCGCCTGATGATCAATGGCCTGGTGAAAGCGCCGCGCGTCTACACCATGGACGATCTGATGCGCCTGCCGGCGGTGTCGCGCATGCACTTTATCGAGTGCGGCGCCAACACCGGCATGGAGTGGGGCAACGTGGCGGTGCCCACGGTGCAATACACCCACGGCATGCTGTCCTGCTGCGAATTCACCGGCGTGCCGCTCAAGGTCCTGCTCGACGATGCGGGTGCCGACTTCAAGCGCGGGCACTACCTGCTTGCCGAAGGCGGCGACGGCTCGGGCATGACGCGCACCATCCCGATGGCGCTGGCCGACGAGATCATCGTCGCATGGGGCATGAACGGCGAGATGCTTCGTCCCGAGAACGGCTATCCGCTGCGGCTGGTGGTGCCCGGCGTGCAGGGCGTGTCGTGGGTCAAGTGGCTGCGCCGGCTGGAGCTGGGCGACCAGCCGTGGAACACCAAGGACGAGACCGTGCACTACGTCGACATGATGCCCGACGGCATGCTGCGCCAGTACACCTCGATCCAGGAATGCAAATCCGTCATCACCACGCCTTCGGGCGGTCAGCAGATGGTGGGCCGCGGCTTCTACAACATCAGCGGCCTGGCGTGGTCCGGGCGCGGGCGGGTGAAGCGAGTGGATGTTTCCGTCGACGGCGGCCGCAACTGGCGCACCGCGCGGCTGGAAACGCCGGTGCTGTCCAAATGCCTGACGCGCTTCAACCTGGACTGGGCGTGGGACGGCGCCCCCGCCATCCTGCAAAGCCGCGCCATCGACGAGACCGGCTATGTGCAGCCCCGCATGGCGCAGTTGCGCGCGGTGCGCGGCACGCGCTCGATCTATCACAACAACGCCATCCAGAGCTGGCAGGTGGCCGGCAGCGGCGAGGTCTCCAATGTCCACGTTGATTAAGGCCGCCCGCACCGCACTGTTTGCCGCCGCCGTGGCGCTGGGCGGGCAGGCGTCGATCGCCGCGACGCCCGCCGAAGCTGCGCGCGCCGCGCTGGGCCGCACCGCGACGCCGGCCGAGGTCGGGGCATGGGACATCGATGTGCGTCCCGATTTCCAGGGCCTGCCCAAGGGCAGCGGCACGGTGTCGCAGGGACAGAAAATCTGGGATGGCAAATGCGCCTCATGCCACGGCGATTTCGGTGAATCCAACGAGGTCTTCTCGCCCATCGTCGGCGGCACCACCGCCGAGGACATCAAGCGCGGACGGGTGGCTTCGCTGACCGGCAACCAGCCGTATCGCACCACGCTGATGAAAGTCAGCACCGTCAGCACGCTGTGGGACTACATCCACCGCGCGATGCCCTGGAACGCACCGCGCAGCCTGTCCGCCGACGAGGTCTACGCGGTCACAGCCTACCTGCTCAACCTGGGCGATATCGTGCCGGCGGATTTCACGCTGTCGGATCGCAACATCGCCGTGGTGCAGCAGACCATGCCGAACCGCAACGGCATGACCCTGCAACATGGCTTGTGGCCTGGGCGCGGCCAGCCGGATACGCGCAACACGGCATGCATGAAGGATTGCGCGGGAACGGTGAAGGTGGCGTCGGCGATGCCGGCCTACGCGCGCGATGCCCACGGCGACCTGGCCGCGCAGCAGCGCACGGTGGGACCCACGCGCGGCGTGGCCATCGGAACTGCCGCGAGCGCGCCCGCGGCGGCCGCGCCGGACGAGAAGGCGGGCGCGAAACTGGCCAGCCAGTACCAGTGCATGGCCTGCCACGCCACGGACCGCAAGCTGGTTGGCCCGAGCTTTACCGAGATCGCGCGCAAGTACAAGGGACAGGAAGTGCGGGACACGCTGGCCCACAAGATCAGGGCGGGCGGGCAGGGCGCCTGGGGCAGCATGCCGATGCCGCCCCAGGCGCAGATTCCCGATTCCGACCTGCGCACCGTGGTGGGGTGGATTCTTGAGGCAAAATAGCGGACTGGCCGCCACCATGCCCCGTGGCGCGGCCAGCGCGCCGCCGCGCCGGCCAGCCATCCGGCATGGCGGGCAGCGAGTGGCCTATCGCCGTCCCCACGGCTCTTCAAAGTTCGGAGCAATATCCATGAAGCAGTTTGTCATCGCAACGCTGATGCTGGCTTGCGCCGCCTCGGCCAACGCTGCGGTCGATGCCGCCAAGGCCCAGGAAATCGCCAACAAGAACGCCTGCATGGGCTGCCACCAGGTCGACAAGAAACTGGTCGGCCCCGCCTACAAGGATGTGGCGGCCAAGTACAAGGGCGACAAGAACGCCCTGGCAACGCTGACCAAGAAGGTCAAGAGCGGCGGCGCAGGCGTCTGGGGCCCGGTGCCGATGCCCGCCAATGCTGGCTTGAGCGATGCCGACCTGAAGACGGTCGTGGAGTGGGTGCTGGCAGGCGCCCCGGCCAAGTAAGGCACCCAGGGCACGCCCTGCCCGGACCGGGTTACGGCTTCGGGACCCAGGGGGCGCCGGTGGCGCCCCTCGCTGAAGGGCGGCAATGCACCGCCCGCTGCCGTGCCGCAAGGCGCGGCAGGCCAATAAACCAGGCCGGTACGGAAAACGCAGGAGATGAGGAAACAATGCATTCAAAACGACGAGACGTATTGCGGGTCACTTCCGTGCTCGCACTGATGGCCGCCACCGGCCTGATCAGCAAAGCGCAGGCGGCGGAGTGGAACAAGACCGCCTTCGATGGCAAGAGCGTGGCGGACGTCATCAAGGCGCTCGGCGGCAGCGGCACCGAGAAGAGCACCGCCATTGTCTTTACCGCCCCCGACATCGCCGAGAACGGCGCGGTGGTGCCGGTCGCGGTGACCAGCAATATTCCTGGCACCGAGCAGATCGCCATCCTGGTGGAAAAGAATCCCAATACGCTGGCAGCGGATTTCACCATCCCCGCCGGCACCGAGCCCTTCGTCTCCACGCGAGTGAAGATGGGGCAGACCTCGATGGTGTACGCCGCCGTCAAGGCCGGCGGCAAATGGTATGTGGCGTCCAAGGAAATCAAGGTGACGCTGGGCGGTTGCGGCGGCTGAGGCCACGCTCCCATCCCCCCACGCGGATTGCCCGCCCCACCATTACCTGAAAGAGGAAAGAACATGGCAGACCCGATGCGCGTACGTGCCGCCGAGAATGGCGGCGTGGTCGACGTCAAGATCCTGATGAAACACGACATGGAAACCGGCCAGCGCAAGGATGCGGGCGGCAAGACCATTCCGGCCTGGCATATCCAGAGCGTGACGGCGCAATGCAAGGGCAAGGACGTATTCCAGGCCCAGTTCGGCCCGGCCGTGTCCAAGGATCCCTTCCTGAACTTCAAGTTCAGGGGCGGCGCCAAGGGCGACAAGGTCACGGTGACCTGGATCGACAACCGCGGTGACAAGCGGACCGACGAAGCCACCATTTCCTGACCGGATCAGGTACGGGCCTGGCCGAGCGGGCGGCCGCATCCTCTGCTATGGTTCAGGTCGAATGTCGGTCCCGGGCTGGCGCATGTTGCGCGCAGGGGAGCGACCGGAAGGATAGGAATCATGCGGCGAGCATTCATGCGAGCAACGGCGGCCCTGGCCGCGATCGGCTTGTCGGCCAAGGCAGCGGCGCAAGCGGCACCGGCGGCGGCCGGCAAGGGCGGGCGCGTCAAAGTGGTCTACCAGTTGTCCGAAGGCACGGACCAGGCGGTGCGCGCCATGGCCAACCTGCGCAACCACCTGAACGCAGCGCCGGACACCAGGATCGTGGTGGTGGCCTTCGGCTATGGCGTGGATTTCATCGTGGAAGGCGCGCGTGACGCACGCGGCAATACGTTCGAGGCGGCGGTCGGCGCGCTGGCCAGTTCCGGCGTCGAGTTCCGCGTCTGCCGCAACACGCTGACGGCGCGCAAGATCCCCGAGTCCAGCCTGCTGATGGAAGCCAAGGTCGTACAGGCGGGCGTGGTCGAAGTGGCCAGGCTGCAGTTTGATGAAGGCTATGCCTATATCAAGCCATAAGTAGCATCCGCGCGGGAGCCGGCGCAAACCGGGTGCCGCGCAACGGGAAGACAAGCAATAAGACCGGCCCGCACGGCCTGGCGCCACATGGCGGCAGGTTTCCGAGGCCCCGAGGAGAAGCCCCATGAAATCGATCAGACGCCACCACACAGGCGCCGCGCTGGCGCTGGCCGGCACCGTGGCGCTGGCCGCCGCCGCCGCGCACGCCCAGGGCAGCACCGCCGAGGAAATCGCCAAATACCGGCAAATGCTCGCCGAGGGCAATCCCGCCGAACTGTGGGAAGCCGCCGGCGAAGAACTCTGGAAAAAACCCGGCGGCCCCAAGAACGCCTCGCTCGAACAATGCGACCTCGGCAAGGGCCCCGGCGTGACCAAGGGCGCCTACGCCGAACTGCCGCGCTACTTCAAGGACACCAACCGCGTGATGGACCTGGAGCAACGCCTGGCCTATTGCCGCGTGACGCTGCAGGGCCTGACCCGGGAAGAAGCGCTGAAGAACCCCTTCGCCTCCACCGGCAAGCCGTCCGACATCGAGCGCCTGGTGGCCTTCCTGACCGGCGAGTCGCGCGGCGTGAAGATGAACGTGCAACTGGCCCACCCCGAAGAGAAGCGCGTCTATGCCCTGGGCCAGAAGATGTTCTTCTACCGCGGCGGCGCCTACGACTTCGCCTGCGCCACCTGCCACGCCGTCGATGGCCAGCGCATCCGCCTGCAAGAGCTTCCCAACCTGCTGACCCAGCAAGGCGCCCAGGCTGCCTACACCACGTGGCCGGCCTACCGCGTCTCGCAGGGCGAGGTGCGTTCGATGCAGCACCGCCTCTACGATTGCCTGCGCCAGCAGCGCTTTCCCGAGCCCGCCTATGGTTCCGACGTGATCACAGCGCTGAGCCTGTTCCTCGCCAGGAATGCCAACGGCGGCACGTATGACGGTCCGGCCATGAAGCGCTGAGCAAGGGAGAGCACAGATGAAACAAGCGCGTAGATACACACAAGGCACGCTCGCCGCGGCCACGTTTGCCCTGCTGGCCTGCGTGGGCATGGCTCACGCGGAGGACAGCGCCAAGCCGGCCAGGGCCGCGAAGCCTGCCAGGGCCGCCGCCGTCAGCGACGCCGACATGAAGACGCTGATCGAAAGCTCCTTCACGTCCAAGGGTCCCGCCACGGTCGAAGGCGTGCTCGATCGCGACGCCATGCAGAAGACGTGCAGCGACTACCCGGACCGCTCCAAGGTGCCGGCGGCGGTGGCCAGGAAAATCGAAGCCGCCGAGTTCAAGCAGATCAAGTACCCTGCCGACAAGCAGTGGCTGGGCGACTGGAAGGAAGGCGAGAAGACCGCCCAGAACGGGCGCGGCATGCAGTTCTCCGACGCCGTCGGCGGCGTCAACGGCGCGAACTGCTACGCCTGCCACCAGATGACCAAGGCCGAGATCTCCTTCGGCAATATCGGTCCCTCGCTGTACCAGTACGGCAAGCTGCGCGGCGATTCGGAAGCGGTGCTCAAGTACACCTGGGGCAAGATCTGGGATTCCAGCGCCTTTGCGGCCTGCTCCAACATGCCGCGCTTCGGCCACAAGGGCATCCTCACCGAGCAGCAGATCCGCGACGTGATGGCGTTGCTGCTGGACCCGGCCTCGCCGGTCAACCAGTAAGGCGCGGCGATGGCGACCGGCGGCATGGCCATCAACTTCCGGCGGACGCTGCTGCTCGCGGCGCTCGCCTGGAGCGGCGCGGCCGCGGCACTGGAGGTGGGCGACACCGTGCGCCTGCCTGCGGTGCAACTGCTCGACGGCCGCACCATGACTGCCGCCCAACTGGCCGGCAAACCACTGGTGCTGGAGATCTGGGCATCGTGGTGCCCCTTCTGCGCGCTGCAGAACCCGCGCCTGCAGAAGCTCTATGACAGCACCGGCGCCGCGCGCGGCGGACTGGGCGTGCTGGCGGTAAGCATCGACCGCGATCCGAAGGAAGCCGCCGCCTACATGGCGAAGCGCGGCTACACCTTCCCCGCCGCCATGGACACGCCCGCGCTGCGCGCCGCGCTCGGCAAGCGTAAAGGTCTGCCCGAGCTGTACGTGATCGACGCCGGCGGCAAGGTCGTGCAGAAGGAGGTCGGCGAGATGCTGGAAGAAGAAGTCGCGGCACTGGCGAAGTACGCCAGGCCAACGCCGAAGTAGCCGCATTCGGCCACGAGACGCCGGGTCACCGCTGCCCGATACCGGCGCATGCAATCCACTGGAAGAGACTATGAACCGACGCGAGTTCCTGCAGGTGCTGGCCATTGCCGGCGCCGGCGGCATGACCTTTCCCGCCTCCGATGCACAGGCCGCGCAAGCCGCCGGCAAGCTCTATGACGTGCCGCGCTTCGGCAATGTGCACCTGCTGCATTTCACCGATTGCCATGCGCAGCTGCGGCCGCTGTATTTCCGCGAGCCCAATGTCAACCTGGGCGTGGGCGACTACGCGGGCAAGCCGCCGCACCTCGTCGGCCAGGCCTTCCTGCGCCACTACGGCATCGCGCCCGGCAGCGCGCAGGCGCATGCCTTCACCTATCTCGATTTCACGGAAACCGCGCACCGCTACGGCAAGGTCGGCGGCTTCGCCCACCTCGCCACGCTCATCAAGCAACTCAAGGCCGGCCGGCCCGGCGCGCTGCTGCTCGACGGCGGCGATACCTGGCAGGGCTCGGCCACCGCGCTGTGGACGCGCGGGCAGGACATGGTCGACGCCGCGCTCGCCCTCGGCGTGGACGTGATGACCCCGCACTGGGAGATGACGCTCGGCGCGGAGCGCGTGACCGAGATCGTAGAGCGCGATTTCAAGGGCAAGGTCGCCTTCCTCGCGCAGAACATCAAGACCAACGACTTCGGCGATCCCGTCTTCGACCCCTACGTGATCCGCGAGATGAACGGCGTGCCGGTCGCCATCATCGGCCAGGCCTTTCCCTACACGCCGATTGCCAACCCGCGCTACTTCACGCCCGACTGGACCTTCGGCATCCAGGAGGAAAACCTGCAGCAAGTCATCGACCAGGCGCGCGGCAAGGGCGCGCAGGTCGTCGTGCTGCTGTCGCACAACGGCATGGACGTGGACCTCAAGCTCGCCTCGCGCGTGCGCGGGCTCGACGCCATCCTCGGCGGCCACACCCACGACGGCATGCCCGCGCCGGTGGCGGTCAGGAACGCCGGTGGCACCACGCTCGTCACCAACGCCGGCTCCAACGGCAAGTTCCTGGGCGTGCTCGACTTCGACGTCAAGGGCGGCAAGATCGGCGGCTTCCGCTACCGCCTGCTGCCCGTCTTCGCCAACTACCTCGCCGCCGATCCGGCCATGGACGCGCTGATCGCCAAGGTACGCGCGCCATACGAAAAGCAGCTCGGCGAAGTGCTCGCCCGCAACAGCGGCCTGCTGTACCGCCGCGGCAATTTCAACGGCACCTTCGACCAGCTGATCCTCGACGGCCTGATGGACGTGCAGGGCGCCGAGATCGCGTTCTCGCCCGGCTTCCGCTGGGGAACCACGCTGTTGCCGGGCCAGGCCATCACCATGGAACACCTGATGGACCAGACCGCCATCACGTACCCGCACACCACCGTCACGACGATGAGCGGGGAGACCATCAAGACCATCCTCGAAGACGTGGCGGACAACCTGTTCAACCCGGATCCCTACTACCAGCAGGGTGGCGACATGGTGCGCGTGGGCGGGCTGCAGTACGCGATTGACCCCACCGCCGCGATGGGCCGGCGCATCACTGACATGCGGCTCAAGGGCCAGCCCATCGACGCCGGCAAGACCTACAAGGTAGCCGGTTGGGCGCCCGTGTCGGAAGACGCCCGCCAGAGCGGCAGCCCACCGATCTGGGACCTGATGGCGCAGTGGCTGCGCACCTCCGGCGAGGTCACGGCACGCCCGCTGAACGTGCCGGCCGTGCGCGGAATGACCGGCAACGCAGGCATGGCGGCGTGATTGATATGCTGGCGAAAACTGGGCTACAATCAGCCGTCACGGGCCGATAGCTCAGCTGGGAGAGCGCTGCGTTCGCAATGCAGAGGTCGGGAGTTCGATCCTCCTTCGGTCCACCAGGATAAGTTCCAGAGCAGTCCAAGAAAGGCCGGGAAGCCAAATAAATACGAGGCTTCCCGGCTTTTTTGTTTCCTAAATGTTCCAGTGTGATCTATTGAAATCCGGGGGCATATAGGGGCAACATTGGGGGCAACCCACCGAACCCGCATAGGAGATGCCCCCAAAATGCCGCTTACTGATACCGCGATCCGCACTGCCAAGCCCACGGACAAGACCCAGAGGCTATTCGACGCTGGGGGCCTCTACCTGGAAGTCTCACCCAGTGGGGGCAAGTGGTGGCGGATGAAGTATCGCTTTGGGGGCAAGGAGAAGCGGCTTAGCTTTGGGGTCTATCCTGACGTGGGACTGAAGGAAGCACGCGAGCGCCGGGACACGGCCCGCAAGCTCTTAGCTAATGACGTGGACCCCAGCGAGAATCGCAAAGCACAGAAGGCCGCGAAAATCGAGCGGGCAACCAACAGCTTCGAGATCATCGCGCGCGAATGGTTTGCCAAGCAGGCCCCGGGCTGGGCCGACAGTCATGCTGAAAAGGTGATTCAGCGGCTCGAGAAGAATGTCTTCCCCTGGCTGGGAGGTCGGCCGATCGCTGAGGTAACACCAGCTGAGTTACTGGCAGTGCTCCGCCGAATCGAGGCACGTGGTGCGCTGGACACTGCGCACCGTGCTCACCAGAACTGCGGGCAGGTATTCCGCTACGCCGTTGCCACGGGCCGAGCGGAACGCGACCCGTCCGGCGATCTGCGCGGCGCACTACAGCCCGCCCAACATGAGAACTTTGCTTCCATCACCGACCCGGTGAAGGTGGGCGCGCTGCTGCGGGCCATCGACGCGTTCAAGGGCACGTTCGTCGTCCGGTGCGCGCTGCTGCTGTCTCCGCTGCTGTTCGTCCGGCCTGGTGAACTGCGCAAGGCGGAGTGGGACGGGTTCGATCTGGATAAGGCGGAGTGGCGCTACTTCGTGACGAAGACCAAGATAGAGCACACGGTACCGCTGGCCACGCAAGCGGTCGCCATCCTCCGCGAGCTCACCGCGTTAACGGGCCACGGCCGCTACGTCTTTCCCGGGCGCGACCCACAGAAGGCCATGAGCGAAGCCGCGGTAAATGCCGCCCTTCGGCGCATGGGGTACGACACGAAAACCGAGATCACCGGCCACGGGTTTCGGGCGATGGCGCGGACAATCCTGCACGAGGAACTGCTCATCAAGCCCGAGGTGATCGAGCACCAGCTCGCGCACAAGGTGCCGGACGCCCTGGGAACCGCCTACAACCGCACCAAGTTCCTGAAAGAGAGGCGGGAAATGATGCAGCGCTGGGCCGACTACTTGGATGACCTCAAGCAAGGAGCCAAGGTCCTGGCGATCGCGGGCGGCCCTGCCGCCTGATCGCGACACGTCATCCCCATCCACCTCTGTATATCCAGCAGAATGAGCCGACTTACTTCACAGCAGCTTTCCAGATTGCTCGCGGTCATAAACGTAGATACGTCGGTCAACTTCCCCATTCCATACATGACAGTAGAGGAGCGCGATGCGCTTCGCCGGCTCGTGGATACTGGCCGAGAATGGGACGCCTGGTTAGAAGTCCGCCGGCGCGGGAATCTAGCGTTGGCTGCATCGACAGAGCGCGCGCTAGAGCAGGGTAGAGCGATGCTTAAGACTCAGCAAGCGGAACGACGAGCCCGTGAATTGCACGATATGCAGATTGCGCAGGAGAGAGCGAGCGAGCAGAGAGCTAGCGAACTTCAAACGGCAAAGTTGGAAGATATATGCGCCGGCAAGACCGGGCCAGTAGGGGCCCCAAAAAAGCGCAAAGGCGACAAATGGACTGATAAAGAGATGCGCACGCTACAGAAGGAGAGCATCCAGCCGGGGGCGACCCAGCAGAAATTAGCTGAAGAATATGGGGTATCGCGCCAGGCTATCGGCGCGATACTGCAGCGGGCAGCAGTGAAGTTTCGGACAGCAAAGCCCGCAACACAATGGCCTCCGAGCAATGCGAAGAAACTGAGGCGCAACTAGGCGCCATCTGGTTATCTATTGCCCAACGGCGTTGCGCAGATCGCCCGCTAACCCGCGCCAGATAAGGGTGCAACAGTTGCGCAACACGAGCCACGGTGTTGCCTGTTTTAAGTTTCGGCCCATGTGCTCCGGTGTGTTCCGGGGAGATCCACTAAGGGTGAAAGAAGCATGGCCGAACAAAATCAGTCTGCGCAGACGATCCTGCGTAGGGCGCAGGTGGAATCCGAAACGGGGTTGTCCCGCTCAACGATCTACCAGCGGGTCAAAAAAAATACTTTTCCAGCTCCAATTCGGCTCGGACCGCGCGCTGTCGGGTGGCGCCGCGGCCATATCGACGCGTTTCTGGCGAACCCTGCTGGCTACCGCGCGGAGGTGGCAGCATGAACGCCGCTCGCCAGCTCGCGGCATCGCTGATGCCCCTGACTCAAAATGGCCACGTCACCATGTCGTCGCGCGAGATCGCGGAGCTGGTGGAGAAGCGCCACGACAACGTGAAGCGCACCATCGAAACGCTAGCCGAGCGGGGTGTGATTGCTTTTCCTCAATCTGAGGAGAAGGCTACGGCAGGCCGCCCGGTGGTCGAATATCAGGTGGGCAAGCGCGACAGCTTCGTGCTCGTCGCCCAGCTCTCGCCCGAGTTCACGGCGCGCCTGGTGGACCGCTGGCAGGAACTGGAGGGCCGTGCCGCGGCGCCTCAATTCGCTATCCCGCAGACGCTGTCCGAGGCCCTGCGACTGGCCGCTGACCTTTCCGACAAGAATGCCGAGTTGTCCGCCAAGGTGGCCGAGCAGGCCCCAAAGGTCGAGGCTCTTGACCGCATCGCCACCTCTGGCGGCTCGCTGTGCCTACGTGATTCGGCGAATAACCTGCAGATGCGCCCCATCGACCTGACGCGCTGGATGCAGGCGAACGGCTGGATCTATCACCGCCCAGGGAGCGTGCCTTGGCACGGCTACCAAGACAAGATCCAGCTCGGCTACCTCGAGCACAAGGTGACGCTGGTGTCGCGCTCCGACGGCTCGGAAAAGGTGGTGGAGCAGGTCCGCGTGACGCCGAAGGGCTTGGCGCGTCTGGCGAAGGCCTTCCGTGCCGAGGCTGGGGGTGCCGCATGAGCGCCGCTCTCAGAACCGAAGGCCCGGTGGTGCTGGGCCAGGGGGCGACTCTCACCATGTCGTCGCGCGAGATCGCGGAGTTGGTTGATTCGCGCCACGACAAGGTGAAGCAGTCCATCGAGCGCCTTGCCTCACGCGGGGTGATCACACTCCCCCCAATGGGGGAAGTGTCGAATGACGGCCCTGGCCCGAAGACTATCGCCGAGTATCGTGTCAGCAAGCGCGACAGCTACGTGATCGTCGCCCAGCTCTCCCCCGAGTTCACGGCGCGCCTGGTCGATCGCTGGCAGGAGCTGGAGGCCCGTTCGGCCGCGCCGGCGCTCCCCAACTTCTCGGACCCGATTGCCGCGGCGCGTGCGTGGGCCGATGTCAAGGAGGCCGAGCAGAAGGCGCTCGTGCTGCTGGAAGAGCAGCGCCCGGCGGTGGAGTTCATGGGGCGCTACGTCGAGGCGAGTGGGAGCATGGGTTTCCGCGAGGTCTGCAAGCTGCTTCGTGCCAACGAGCGCGAGTTCAAGCAATTCCTCCTGGACGAGGACGTCATGTACCCGCTGTCGGGCCGCTTGGCCCCCTGCAGCCCACACCTGCACGCTGGCCGGTTCGAGGTCAAGACCGGCGTCGCTGCGAACGAGCACGCCTACACCCAGGCACGGTTCACGCCCAAGGGCATCGCCTGGGTGGCTGGCCTGTGGTTCGAACGGCAAGCTGCTGGGGCAGTCGTATGAACCTTCTCCGCGCCCTCTATATGGAGGCCAAGGCTCTTGCCGCCGACCACATGTACCATGGCCGCCTCTCCAGCGTGCCGTCCTGGATCGCGCTCGTCGCAAGCCATCTGGGGCGCACTTGCAATCCACCGGCACCGAGCTATACTCCGACCGTGCCTAAGACAAAGGGCACCGGGATTGGAACCCCGAAAAACGTAGGCGGAAAGCCGCCAACAGGCGGTATTTTTTCGTCAATGCCTTCGCGCGCCTTCTACGGGCGGGCCATGGTGGGGACGGTTTCGACCGTGCCGGTGCCTACGTTCCGGTGTTCCAAGCCTGCCATGTGCCCGCCCACCTCGCATGGAACCGAGGCGCGGGTCTCCACACCCAACGTAGGAGGCCGCAATGCCTAACGCCATCGCTCGCCCTGAGCAAACGCAATCCACTTTCCTTTTCAGCCCCCAAGGCGCCCGCTTTGCTGCGAAACGCGCAGACCAAGCACAACTCCGTTGGATCGGCGACGGCATCGGTCTTGATTCCAGTCAGGCAGCGACGATCAATTTTACCGATCAGGGCGGCCGCGTCGAGCGCCTCACCTTGGTCGAGACGCTTGCCCGTGCGGATGAGATCAACGCTCGTGGGCTGCTGCGCATCCTGGCTGCCGCGCGCTGCGCCTTCGAAGCTGGGGACTTGGCCGAAGCCGATAGCCAGGCCTGGCAACAATGGGAGTGCTCACGTGCGCAATGCGAAGGCCCGGTGACCATCACTCTGGAATTGGCCGCCGATGCCGAGTTCAACTTGCCCAATGTCGGCGACCTGACGAACGAGAAGCACGGCACCAATGAAATCGCCTTCCGAGGGAGCTTCTGAATGAGTGCGCAAGGCCTCCCCTGGTTCCGGATGTACACGGACTTCCTTAACGATCCGAAGCTGATTTCGCTGGCCTTCGAGGACCAACGCCATTTCATCGGCGTGCTGGCGCTCAAGTGCGCTGGGGCAATCGATCAGGACTGCGACCCTGATTTGCTGGATCGCATCGTCGCGCAACGGCTGTGGATCGATCACTCCGTAATCCGTGAGGTGAAAAAACGCCTGGTGGCAGCCGGCCTGATCGGTTCTGACTGGCAGCCCGCCAACTGGGAGAAGCGCCAATTCCGCAGCGACCGCGACCCCACAGCGGCAGAGCGCCAGCGCCGTCATCGCGAGAAAAATAGCCGTAACGCGTTACGTAACGAAGACGTAACGCCTACAGATACAGATTCAGATTCAGATTCAGAAGAAGATAGAGACAAGAAGCCGCCGCGCAGGCGCGACGTTAATCCTTCGTCTGCTCTGACTGCCAAAGACTTGATTGCTGAAGGCGTGGACAAGCAGGTGGCGGTGGACTGGTTGACGCTGCGCAAGGCAAAGCGCCTGCCACTTACGCCGACCACCTGGGCTGATGTGACGACCGAGGCCGAGAAGGCTGGCATGACCCCGGCACAGGCCGTGGAGGCTGCGGTGCACGCCGGATGGGTTCGCTTCAAAGCGGAGTGGATCCAGCATGATGGGCCAAGGAAGCAGGGCGGCGGTGCGTGGTGGCTTTCGCCTGAGACGAAGCTAGCTAAGGCCATCGAGGTGGGAGCGGGCCCGGCGTGGCCCGGCGAAACAGATGCAGCGTGGGCGGCGCGTATCCGTGCCGCTATCGACAACGGCTGCGAGCCACTCGCGCCGGGCCGCCTGCCTCAGGCCGTGACAATCCGCGACCCTGGCGCAGCTCAAGAGGCCAAGCCGGTGATCTCCGAAGCGAACCGTGCAGCGGCTCTGGCAGCCGCCGGGCTCGTGCGCAAGACGCCGGGCAGCTCCGCGCCGGCCGGCCTGGATCGCGGGGAGGGTCGCCATCATGCCTAACGCGATTATGGTGAGCGCATCGAGAGTCCTTAGCCGAGGCAGGGCGTTGGGCATCGATTTTCGTGTTGACCATGACCAACTCATTGTCTCGGGGCCGTCGCGCCACGTGGGCGCGTTACTGGACGAGATTGCCGACGTCGAATCTGAAATTGTTGCCGCGCTACAACTCGTCGACGGGGCACTAGCTGCGGAGACGGATCCGGCCGCCCCGCAGGGACTGGGCCCACAGGCGGAAACGCTGCTGCGGGCCGAGTTGGTGGCACTGATCGGGGAGGTCTCGGTGCTCTTGGGTGAGACCTCGCGACCGGCAGCCGTCCAAGCTCATGCGCTTCGGGAACCGCTTCACGCCATCCCGGCAAACCTGGCTTTCTTCCGGGATTGCGCCTCGAGCCTGCGCGCTGCGCGGGCGACTCTGGCATTCGTTGGGGCGCTCCAACTGCAATCGCTGGGCCCGTGATGATCTGCCGCGCGTAGCGATACGCACCTCCCCACTTTGCTGGCCGCCTATAGGCGGCCTTTTGCTGCAAGCCCCCCAACCTCGGTCGTGACGCAATTCTGAGAGCCGATCAAATCGCCAAGGAGGGCGGAATGAAGACGCAACCAGGGGACAAGGCCGCAGGCTCACCGCGGCGCGCTCCCGTTCCACAGTGGTGGCACGAACGGCAGGCACCTCGCGTGGTCGCTGCCAGGGAGAGGAGCCCGATCGAACAGCTATGCGACAAGGCTGATCACCTGCTGAAGTCGCTGAGGGCTTGCCATGGGCATTGAACTGCAGATCAAGGCCGCCGAAGAGTGCTTGCACGCCGCCTTGGTCGGTGGTCAGGACACGACGCCCTACCGCGCCGAATTGGACCGGTTACGGGCCGATCTGGCGCGGCAACGGGCCTTGGAGACTCAGGCCGAAGCGTCCGCCGCGCAAGCCGCCCGGAAAGCTGCCGAGGCTTCGATTCAACGCGACGCAGCGCGCATCGCCGCTGAGTCGGCCGGGCGAGTGCAAGCATTTCTGGCAGCATTTTTTATCGAGGATTCGCAACAATGATTGAGCAACGAGCCATTCAAGTGGCGCACGCACGCGCCCAACTTTCGGAGGCCATCCGGGCCGCCAACACCATTTCGGCACGCCACGCCGAGGTCCACCAGCGCATCGCAACTGCCTGCGCACGTCGGGATGCGGCCTTCGCGGGTCTGCGTTCAGGCGAACTACCGGAGGACGTCGGCGCCGCGCGCCTGGCAATCGCGAAAGCCGACATCGACGATCTAGAGGCATTGGTGGCCGGCCTCCAGTGCGAAATTGCCGCCGCGGAGCAGACACGCCGCGTTGCCGAGGACGCCCTGCTCGGAGCGGAAGCGGCGCTCGCTCATACCGAGCGCGCTGTTGCCATCCAGAGATTGGACGAGGTCGTGGTCCAGCTCGAGTCCAAGCTGTGCGCCGCCATCGGCGAGCGCCACCGACTCGCCGTCGAGCAAAGCGGCGGCGGCTTCTTGATGCTTTCCCGTGCGTGGATCCCCTCGAAACCTCTGTTCGACGCTATCACGGCTGGCGTCCCACCGAAGCCCCCTGCGCGCTGATACGCATGACCGGCGGTTAGCTGGCAAATGCCGGCGCCGCTTCTCTCCATGTCCTCTTGCAGCGGGCACCCGCCGTCAGCAGGCTGGCAATCCCTTGGACCTTTGCCACTCTCCTGCAGGGAAACCGAACTCGATAGAATGCGGGTCCTTAGGGATCAATGGCTATCGCTGCAATAAACAGGCGCTTGCCGGCCAAGATGAGACCCTCGTCGGATCTTTTAATCAGACATCCAGATGGCAGTTCTACCCAACAAGCAGTCATTCCATCAAGGCCCGGACGCGTACTAGAACGACGGAAGCGGGTCTAGCAACATGCACTTGCGGCCTACACCTTCCGTTCGGCTAATGTTTCCTAGTTGCTCTTGCGATCATCAAAACCCGAGATATCATTCTCGCCGTGCGAGAATCAGACCATTACTGGCAACGGGCCAACGTTCATGGACGAGCAGATCAACAATCAAATCCTCGCTGGTGAGATCACCGCGCTGACCATCGACACGTCGATCTTCGAAAAGAACAGTCTCGCGCTGGAGAGCGGGCTGCTTGCTCAGCTCGAGCAGTTTCGCAAAAGCGAGTTTGAGCTCGTCTTAGCCAACACGGTGGCGAACGAGGTGAAGCGGCATCTCGCTAAAAATGCAACGGACGCGACGAAGGCGTTGCGCACTGCACTGACGCATACCGCCAAGCACCGAGCGTTGAGCTCGGCGCATCAGGAGGAACTAACCGCACTGAGCAACCTCGCGGCAGCGGATGACGATGCGCGCGCCCGGAAGCGGTTCGACGACTGGGCACAGCGCGTCGGAGCGGACGTCATTCATGAGGATGAATTTGCCTCGATCGGTGAGATCATGCGCCGCTACGAGGCAGGTGAACCGCCGTTCGCGGAAACCGGCGAGAAAAAACATGAGTTTCCTGATGCAGTGGCGCTGTCGACCCTCGAAGGCTGGGCCGAGGACCGCGACACGCGAATTCTGGCCGTCGCACATGACAAAGACTGGCAACGCTATGGTGCGCAGTCAAAGCGCCTCGTTGTGGTCGATGATCTCGCTGATGCGCTGTCTACCATTCAGGGCCTGGGAGCGGCCCGCGAGCCTGCAGTACGCCTCGCTACGCTGTTTATAGCCGGGGATGCTGTGGGACTTCATACCGCCGTACTTGATGCCGCCCGACATCAGGTTGACAAGTTCGAGTTTCGTGTCGAAGCCGACTCCCAGTTCGCGGTGGAGGAGGACGGGGTTGAGGCAACAGTTGACGATATCAGCCTGGACATTCCCGATGCGACCGGCGCCACGCTGGACACTATATCGCACGACGATGGGCAGGCGGTGATCAAGGTCAGTGGAACTGCCTCTTTGAGTATCGACGTGCACTTCAGTTTTGAAAAATTTGACAGCATTGATCGCGATTACGTGAGCATGGGTAGCGCCATAATTCCTGACGACGTCGAAATTGAGTTCGAAGCGCTGGTGACGGTTCAGATTGATGCAGATGGGTTGGCACTGGACGGCGTCGAATTGCTACCGGTAACGCACCACATGCATTTCAATGACATCGAACCGGACTGGATGAGCGATCCCGACAACTACGACACTTACGACCGGGAGTAAGGTAAGCACACTTCTTCAACTGGTCGCGATTGCCCTTGCCTTGCGACCTCGTTGCGGCACTTTGCCAGTATCGGTAAGGGGTCTGGTCGCCGCGTGTTGGCCTGGCATCAGCCACGATCGGCTGCTCAACCGCGCGCGCCGCGGTGCGTCAACTTGCGGAAATCGGCTAGCGAATCGGCCGGCAGAATGAATCTGAATGACGGTTACGATGTGGCCGACTGCCTGTTTTTGGTCTATGCATACCTATTGACTGATGATGGACGCGCCGTCCGCAGGTGCGATGCTTCGAACGACGGGAGAGAAACGTAAAGCTGCCGCGTACTTGGCAGCGCTTGAACGTCGGCAAAGGCCGATGACCCGCCGATAAACATGGCCGCCCGAACGGCGGGGGGGGGGGNCCGAACGGCGGTTGTAGCTTGGCAACCGCCTTCGAGTACACGCAGGATCGAAGGACCGTTGTGGGTCGAAAGCGGCGGTCCATCGTCACCTTCGAGCGGCACGCGCCTGCATCGGCTTCGCAACAATCCAGCTCATTCCGGTTACGTACGCTCCCTGTGCGGATGGGCGCTCGCTGCTTGCTTCCGATAGACCGGTTGCGCCGGCGTTGCTCTTGCCAAGGCTGCTTTTCATGATGCCCTCTCGCTCGTTGGTCGCCGTCCACAGGGACGGTGAGGACATTCTATGAGCCGGGCGGGTCCAATTAGTCCCGTTTTCTTGCGGGGCTGCATGACAGTGGCGCTCCCCCGGCGCTTCCCTCGCGCGCGGTCAAAAGTTGTATGTGATCGCGCCCTTGTTGTCGACAATCCACCGCTTGAACACTAGCCTGGCGATGATCGCCTCGACCTCGGCGTCGCGCAACTCGCGCGGGCGAAGCATCGACTTGATGTGGGTGGCCAGGGCGGTCCGCCGGCGGGGACGGGCGACCTTGGTCGACCGCCCGAGGATCTCCTTCGCCTTCTCGGCGTCCGACTCGGCGCTAGAGGCCGCCTTGGCGGCGGGCTTGGGCTGGAGCTTGGCCTGCGCCGACCGCGAGGCTGCCGGCGCGCTGGCCTTGGGCGCCCCGGCGGGACTCGCGACGGGCGCGGGCGCCGCTGGGCGCGCGGCCTCGGCGGTGGAAACCCCCAGGCGCTCGCGCGAGGCGCCATTGGCCGGCACCGCGACGATCGCGCTGACCGCCTGACTCGCGGGCGCGGCGGCAGGGGCCTCAGGGGCCAGGACGGGGGCGTTCGGGAATGCCGGAAGCGGGGGCGCCGCTGGCGCGCCGGCCCCATCCCCGTCCCGCGTCGCGCCGCTTGCGGCCGCGCGGATCGCCTGGGCGGTCCCGGGCGCGATGACGATCGGCGCCCCCTCGGCAGGGGAGGTGCCGGGGAAGGCGTCCTCGATCGAGGACACGCGGCTCGCCCGAATTCCCGTCTCCGCCGAGAGCCAGGCGAGGAGGGGGTCGAACCCCTTGTCCTTCGAGAGGACGAGGACCGGGCCGCGCTCGCCGGCCTGAACCATGCGCCCAAGCTCGAAGGCGATGTGGAAGTCGAGGGCGTTGGGCCCCGCGCCGCTCGCCTTCACCCAGCGCGCGCGCTCGCCCATGGCCTGCAGGCCCATGGCGACCTCAATGGGGACCTTCCTCTGGCCGTCACCGGCGAAGACCGCCAAGCGCGCCGCCGGCCTGAGCCGGGCGAAGTCGATCGCCTGCACATTCTCGAAATCCACCAGCACCACCAGGCCGCTGCCCATGCCATCCTCCCCATCTGAAAGCCCGCGCCGCGCGCACCGGGGAGATCCGGGAGGCAGGCGGGGGTGATTTGCTTCTCAACCGTGGCTCTTTGGCCAAGGCCGAGTTTAAAGGCTTGAGGGCTTTCCTCGCCACTATGGAAGGGCGGAGAGAGGAACATGATGACTGCCGCATGGGGCGCGCCTGGCGGCAAAGCTGCCACGTCGCCCCCCAACTCGGCGCCGATGCGCTGGTCGATGGCACAATGCCCCAGGAACGCGGCGTGCAGCAATTTGTTGGGCGCGCCTGAGTGGAACGCGCGAGTAGTCATGCACATCCCTGAGGTTCTTCCGCCGCCGGCGTCACCTGCACAGAGATTCCTGTCCTGGCGGGCTGGATTTCGTAGTCGGCCAAGCGTGCGCCTGGCCACCGGCGCTTAATGACCTCCTTGGCCTCGCTCGGACCGGTGCAGTACGCCAACTCGAGTAACTGCGTATCCCCCTTTAGTTCGACCAGGCAGACCGCCCTATGCAGCGTGGCTGCGGCATTCCTGGGGACGCCGCCTTTAGAGTTGGCGCCAACCCGAAGCTCTCGCTGGCGGTTGTAGCAGCTCACGCAGAGCGTCCCACCGAGGAGGCGGAATGTTGCAGTGTTGCATCGCACGCAACGTCTAGCAGGCCCTACCCCCCGATACGGAAGTCCCATCCATTCTCGCTTTGCCTCCGGCTGTGGCAGACACTCGCGCGCGTGGATTCCCCCGATAGGACACGCGTTGCATTGAATTGTCGCCTTGGCTACGAGGTTTCGAGCACAGGCGGTCGGCGTCAGATTTGCCTTGAGGGGCTCGCAGCGGAAAAGGCGCACGCCTGGGTAGTCGGGGCTTTCTTCGTATTGAACTTGCACCGTGATCGCTCCTTCCCCTGTGTTTTGGTGGGGAAAGGGTTGTGTCACGACTATTTGCGAGGGACAACCTCAAAAGCGGTTGTCGGTTGTCGTGACGCCATGCTCGGCATGGAGCAAGGTCAATCAGGAGCTATGGTCGTGGCGGAAGTAAGGAAAGAGACCCAGCAGTGGGTATTGGCGCGGGCGCGCTGGGAGGCTGAGCCTCAGATGACGTTCTCGGACGTGGCCCTTTTGCTTGGAATTTCAAAGCAGGCTGTAGCGAAGCACGCTCAGCAATTCGACTGGCGTCGTAGGCTGGACATGCCCACCATCGCTGCTCGCGCTCACGAAAAAGCCGATAGGGCTATTGAGCAAGATGCGGGCGGGAGCCAACCACAGGCGCCACAGGTTGTCGCTTCCAGTCCTGTTCTCGCGAGGTTGTCGCGCCATGAGATTCCTGCCGACGCCACCCTAGAGCAAGCGCGGAAAATTTCCCAAGACGCCGCCATCGACGAGCGTGTCGAGCTGCTTACGCGCCATCGCCGAGAGTGGGGCGCCGTGCGCAACCTAGCCTATGCCGCGATCAAATCGAAGGATCTGATGGAGGCCCGTACCGCAAAGACTGTCGCGGAGGCCATCAAAACCCTCCAGGACGGCGAGCGCAAGGCTTGGGGGCTGGATTCGGGCGAAGAGGGCCCTGTGAAAGTCACGGTGGTCCGTGGAGGCGCCTGATGAACGCGCGCCTGGTGCATCGCGCCGAGTCATTTTTCTTCTTGCAAATGGCCGCGCTGCGGCCAATAGGAGCACCGAATGAAGGTATTTGAGCCCAAGATCGAGGTTCGCCTGATCAAGTCCTCGCGTCGCGCAGAGGTGTCTACTGGGGTGGCCACGGCGGCCCGATACCAGGATCTGGCCTCGTTGGACCTGACGCCGTACCTGTCGGACGGTGCGCCGGTCCGCGTCGGGAAATCCGTCCGTGAGCCTGCGGGCGCCTGGTCGATCTCGCTGGTCGATCGCATGGTACCCAAGGTGGGCGAGTCGCTCTACGCGCTCATCGAGCCCATGGACATGGTTGAGTTCCGCTTGGCCCACAACCCGGCCGATCCGGACTATGCCGGTGCCTCAGGTGGCCGCAGGTACCAGCTCCCGGTGGTCATGCGCGGCTTCGTGTCGTCCATCACGCGCTCGCGCTCGATGGAGGGCGGCGCGCCGAGCCGCATGATCCAGGTGTCCGGCCACGACTTCGGGAAGATTCTGCAGATCTTCCGCATCTATTACCTCAACAACTCGGTGGTCGGCGACAACATCATTGGGGAGCTGAAGTTCTTCCATAAGTACGCCGGCATGGGCGACGCCAAAATGATGACAGCAGTCGAGTTCGTGAATCTCGTTCTGGACAAGGTGGTGAACAGGTACATCGCCGCGCTCACACTGTATGCCGATGGCTCTGGCGTCGGCTCGTCGGTCGTACACAAGCTCACGCCAGAAGTGTCCATCCCCGGCACGGTAGACCCGGGCACCGTCGCCACTATGAACGAGGTTTCGGTGTATCAGTTCCTTAGCCACATCCTGGACGTTGGCCCCTTCAATGAGATGTACCTGGATGAGCGATCGGACGGTGTGGCGCTGGTGGTACGCCCGAACCCATTCCTCACTGCAAATGGAACCGAGATCCAGAGTGGCACCGGGGCCGAAGTGGTGGAGATCGGTGCCATCGACGTGGAGTCGATCTCGGAAACACGAACGGACGCCGGCGTGGCGAATTTCTATTGGGTCACAAATGGCGTTTGGCAGCTCATCCAGAACCACTCAATGCGCGAACTGTCAGAATCTGGGATCGTTTCCGACTACCTGCTCTACGACTACGTCAACTGCAGTAGTGGGCGCTATGGCTATCGGAAGATGGAGGTTGAGTCGCACATGGGGCCGGACACGCTACGCAATAGCGAAGCCATTCGCGCCTCGGAAAGCCAGACGGAGAACGAAAAGCTGCTGAGGTGGCTGACCGACCGGCGCCGCATCCTGGCAGAGCAGAATAAGGACAACGTGGTATTCGAGTCCGGTTCGATGCGTGTGCGTGGCAACGAGCGGATCAAGGCGGGTGCGATGCTGGCCGTGCGGCACGGCAACATCCGGACGCTCTACTACGTCACCCACGTGGCCCATGAATTCCTGCCATTCAACTCGTTCAAAACCACGGTGATGTACGAGCGTGGCACCGGCTTCATCGATCGGGCGCAGGCGACCGTTGCGCCATACCTGGCGGAGTTGAATCCTAAGGGCGCCGTGTGATTGCCCTAGATGGGCAGCCGGGCCGCCCGTCCGCGCACTATCATAGTATGAGGCCATCGCATTGGATGGCGTATGGGCTCCATAATAGGGCATGGCAATTACCAAAAAGGTCTTCCACGTGACGACGTTGACCGGTGAGTTGCGCAGATGTGTCTCACAAAGTGGAGCGGTCGGCGTGGACGCCCGATGGGATTGAGAAGTGTTAAACGTTGACAGTGGTCGAGGTGTCGTCTCTTGGCCGAGACCATTCTGCTGCGCACTAGGGGAGGCCATGTCGCAGAGAATTGTGGCAGCGGCCAGTCTGGATCGAGAAGATAGGGGGCAAGGGCAATGGCTAGGTCAGATAAGGCGTTGAAAAAGGCAATGGAGATGCACCGGCCGCGGCAAGCGGTCCGGGAGGAGATGGCTTGGGTGTTCGAGCAGTTGACTAAGCAACCGGAAGGATCAATCAATATCCCGGTCGACATGATCCGATCGTCGCCATACCGCTGTCGGTTGGGCAACGATGAGGCGCACATCGAAAAACTGATGGCCTCGATAAGTGAAATCGGCCTAGTCACGCCGATTGTCGTACGCAGGATGACGATAACCGACACTCGCGCCCCCCTGGAACAAACGTCAGACAATACTACTTTCGAGCTAGTGGCTGGCCACTACCGAACTGAGGCTTTTCGCCGCATGGGGCGTGCCACTATCCCTGGTATTGTCCGGTCGCTCTCCGACGCCGAGGCGGCGCGCGCGCTCACCGTAGATAACACCCTAAAGTGGAGCGCGCCCATTGAGAATGTGGTCGCCATTCAGCGCGAGGGGTTCGTGGTCAAGATGGCCCTGCTGGATGGCGATGCAAAGATCACCGGCGATATCGACTTCGATAAACTCCGAGCGATCATTGATGCCAATCTGCTGGCGCTGCAGCGTGACCAGAAGGACTAAGTTGACTTATACGGGCTTCCGACTGGAGGCATAAAGCCCGACGCCGCCAGATCCGCGTGGGCCTCCTGCGGTTAGCCGGCGGTCATCGGCTGCGAGACGCAGTGTACGGAACCTGGGCTACGACGCAATCAAGTCGAAGAGCCTGGAGGACGCTCGCACGGCCAAGACCGCCGCGGAGGTGGTGAAGACCATTCAGGACGGTGAGCGCAAGGCTTGGGGGCTGGATTCGGGCGACCAGGGGCCAGTAAAGGTCACTGTGGTTCGCGGGGCTATCTGACGGGGCGGAGCGCTCCCAGGTTCGACGTTCTATAGGTTCATTACCGATTTCTGGGGAAGGCGAAGGTCGCTAACCGACACATTACGGCCCGTTGACTCATCGCGACACCTAGGGCGGGCTTCAAAGTACAACGGCCGTTCGTCAACTCGAGTAGGGAGACGGAAGTTCGACCGAAGCGGCCGGCCGGGGCAAGGTTCAGGTGAGGCCGCTGCGCGGCACCTTGCGGGTAGTCCCGTTTTAACCTCTGCTGCCGTGTCCGGTACAAACGCAGCCCAACCTATCTCAGGACGGGCCCGCCACCCCTGCACTTTCCCGATTTCGACGGCAAGAAGACTGCAGCCGGCAAGCGGTTATGATTCGCGGTGCTCCACGACTTCCCAACGATCACCGTCGCAGCAATCCATGAAAAAAATCGACACGAGCAAACTGAAGAAGGGCGACATCATCCTGTCAACCTCGACGGCGCCAGAAAGCCTAATAATCAGGACCGCCATTCGCAGCGATATTTCGCATGCGATGCTGTACGTCGCCAACGGCTCGGTCATGGACTCGACCGGAGAAGGCGTACAAGCGCGCAATATCCAGAAGATGTTTTACGACGACGACTGCGCCCTCTACGCCTATCGCCCGATAATCGACCTTCCCGAGGAAGAGATCGACAAGGTAGTGAAATACGTCCGATCGGAAACCGGATCGCCTTATACAAAGAAAGAGGCGGCTGCTTCCGTTCTCTCGCTCTCTAAGCGCGGCGGTAAGAATCAATTTTGTTCGCGCCTCGTTGCTCGCGCCTACGCCAGCGTCGGATTCAAGATTACGGAAAATCCGGATTTCGCCAATCCCGCTGATATTCAAAGATCCTCATTTCTAAAGCAAATACCCGACGTCGTTTTGACCGTCAGTGCAGAAGAAGAGGGGTCGCTCGCCGCGCATCGCGACACAACTATCGGGATGCGAGAGAAGATCAGCAATTTATTAGCGGAACTGCGACATATTGCACCCGCCATTCGAGTGTTAAGTGACGTCGAGCCATTCCTTATCAAAAATCCGCAGTACGACACGGCGTTTGCTAATGCTTATCGAGATTCCGGTTATCTGACGCACTGGAAAATCGAGGTCGAACGCTTCCCGTGGCGTTATGACCCGATTGCCATCGCGCAGTTTTATCACGCGATCGACGACGATGGTAAAGAGGCGCTTTTAGACTATTGCCGAGAGACCATCAGGCAGGATTCAGAGGGCGATTTCAAGCATTGGGAGATCAACGCCACCGAACTTCGAAAGCTGACCACAATGATGCCACTTGAAACTTTCAAGCTAAATCTGCAGCTTTATTTAACGCTTTGCTTCAACCACAAGCGACGGGTTGATTCCGCTCGCGTGCTGCTGCAGGTCTATGGAAACCGACCGAGGTAGTTCCACGGTACGACACATAAAAAGCCCCACGTAGGCTTGGCAACGTCGCGAGGAAATCGGATCGGGATCAGCCGGGGGCGCGCTTCGCCGTGCCCACCGCCCAAACGCTGTACGCTTGCGCAGTGGCGGCAAACTGGGCCTGTACCTCGACATCGTCCAGGCAACGGTCGTGCACGGCCGCGAGCTGGTCGGCTAGCTCCAGGGTCGCACAGGTCGACGCTGTAAGTCGACTCCCGATCGCCATCGAGTGGCTGAGCGCCATACCCGGATCTCGGGGCTTCTGCTCTTAATCCTGCTCAGCCGCTGCCTGCGCCCCAATCCACGTTGCGTCGGCCGCGTCGATCGCTTGCCGCAGTTCCGCATCGGTCAAATCGGTGTAGTGGGATGCAGTTACGACGGCTTGGCACAAGATACCGACGGCGACATTCAGCAGGCTTGCAGTTAGCACCCCGGGCGCCTCGAAATTATAGCGAAGCTCGAAGCGGTCAGCATGGCGGGCCAGCAATGTCGTGAGTTGGTTATGCGCAAACGAGCAGAAGACGCGGTAGGCTACGTACGTCGGCAGGATGTTTGCTTTCCTAAAGCGCTGGTACACGTCGAGCTTGCCATAGCCCTTCGCTTCCAACTCGTCGCGTACCGGCTCCGCACTGGCTTTCCACTTGGCCAACGTTTCCCGCGCTTCAGCGTTACCCTGCATTTCAGGATCGGTCGCGTATGCGGTGAACAGCACGACATCGGCACGCGCGTTGTCGTACCGGATCTGGTCGACGAATGACGGATCGTTGACGAGGTTCAGCAGATTCGCGTGTCCCTCCAGCATTGAGCGCACCATGACCGGAGCATGGGACGAGAAGCCGCCTTCTATCAGGTGCAGCGTCGCTGTGAACTGCTCGGCGATAGTCAAACACAACGTCGCAGCGACCCGATGTTCGCCACTATCTTGCACGCTTCCTCGTAGCAGTAGGACGTCGAGCTGCGCCTTTATATCGTGCGCAGCAGCAAGCATTGCGGGTATGTTCGGCATTGCGTTCCTCCCACTGCGACGTCAACGTACGCCGCCTCTATCCGTAGATGCTGTCGAGTGCCCGGTACGGCCGCACTTGGCCGTATCTCAGTCCCGGTCGCGGTCCGCTGCGTAGCGGCCCGAGCAGTAGTAACAACGGCCCTCGCGCTGGTCGCCCTCTACCTCCCAGTAATCGAGATCGCCCGTGTCGCAGGCTGCACCACAGATGTCGCAGTTGGTCGGGATGTTGTCGCCATCCTCGTTGTCGCAGAACGTGCAGCGGTATCCAGTGCCCGAAGCATCGTTCAGGACCATCGTGAAGTTACCGCAGCCCTCGCAGTCTATTCGCACTTCGGCGACATCCGGATCAAACGGGTCTCGCGGGTTGTCCTTCTCGATCGCGTCCGCCGCCCTGAGGGCATCCTTCAGTTTGAATTGGTACTCGTCGGACAACACCTTGAAAGTATCCATCGCGTTCTGCGGGATGGCCTGCTCGATGTCCACGTTGCTGTTGTAGTCGAGGAACTCCAAGACCGCGCGGAACAGCCGGCCGATAGCGGTCCGCGCGGCCGCGACGTCCATCTCGAACTTGTGGTGCTCGATGTCGTTCCGCAGCTTCTTCAGCCACTCCAAATCCTTGCGGAAATCGCCGGAAACGGTGTCCTTCTCTTCGTTGTTAATGAAGTTGACCGCTTCCCATAGCCCGATCGTGCGCGCCTTCTCGGGCTTGAGGTTCGATTCGAACGGGTTCATGTAGATCAACAGCGGGTGCTTCTCAGTAATGTAGTGCTTGAAAATCAGCTCGATGAAATGAGCCATATGCAGCACACAAAACTTGTACGCCTTCGGATCACCATTGTCGCCCTGCTCGAACTTGGTCAGCGCCTCGGCAAGGCTGTCCATCGCGTTTTCGAGCAGGTCCAGCTTGTGATTCGACATTCCGTCCTCCCCCCGGTTGTTCCGATGGGTAGATTGTACGGTACAGCACAAAGCGGCCTCGCGACAGCGGGCGGTCGGCGTCAGTCGGCGGCCCCGCTCCATGCCAGAAGCCTCGCGCATATGCATCGGTGCCGCCCGGCGCTCGCGGTTACATTCGAATCCGAGGCCGCTGACCATCGAATGTCCGTTAGCGTGGTGAGTTCCAACGTTCGAACGACCGAGTGATCGCGAGGGCCAACGACCCTTCATGGCCGATCTCAGCCGTCGTGTCTATCCCTCGGCCGTCAGTGAGCTGCCGGTCGGCACTTTCCCGGCCGGTGCCATGACGGTCGCGGGCGCATTGGCGATCGGATGCTAATATCGCCGGCACATCAAGGCGGATACATGACGAATATGTCCCACCAAACTTGGGTGCTGCACCCGCGTCCCGACGAGCACGGCAAGCCGTTCAAGATCCACGAGCCATCGACGCCCAGCGGGCCAGAGACCTGGATGGATCCCTTCTCGATCGCGCTGTGGACGCCGGACAGTGCTGTGCCGGTCGAGCTGAACGGCGTGCCATTCTCGCCGTGGACCGACCACCCGGTAACCGATGGGGGCTGGGACTACGTTGACGGGCTGATGGATGATCTTGACGAACCGCCGCTTGTCGCCAATGGCAAGAAGCCGGCCGCCGGCGTGGTGGTGGTGGAGCCTGACGGTCGCGTCTGGATCGTCTGCCCGTCTAATGCCTTCGCCGGGTACCGCGCGACCTTCCCCAAGGGCCACGCCGACGAGGGGCTCTCCTTGCAGGCCTCGGCGATTCGGGAGGCCTTCGAGGAATCCGGCCTGAAGGTCGCCATTGCGGGCTTTATCGGCGACGTGGAGCGGACCCAAACGATGACCCGGTACTACCGCGCTCGGCGCGTCGGCGGCACGCCGGCGGCCATGGGCTGGGAGACACAGGGTGTGGCGCTGGTGCCTGCTGGCGAGGTGGCTTCCTACGTGAACAAGAACGTCGATCGCATGGTGGCCAGTAAGGCCGGGCTTGCTGCGCATCCGGTCAGTTGATCTTGTGCGGGGACGAATGGGCGGCCAGTGCCGCTTGGTAGGCGGTAGACTTTTTTGGGCTTCCTCGGCCATCAATCACCAGGCTTCCGACTAAGCCTCCAAGTAGTCCGTCGCCGCCGCCAAGCGCCTCCTGACTTTGACCTCGCCGGCCTGGGTAAGATGATCATGGCGCCGGTTGTCGATTCAGGTTCAGTTTCCGATAGGTTGTCACGCCTGGCGATTCCCGCCGACACCACCCTGGGGCAGGCACGACAGAATGCCGGGAATGCTGCCGTCAACGAGCGCGCAGAACTTTTGACCCGGGATCGCCGGGAGTGGAGCGCTGTGAGGAACCTGGCCTGCGACGCGATCAGATCGAAGGGTCTGGATCCGGAGAAGGCGCGCACCGTCAAGACCGCCGCGGAGGCGGTGAAGACCATTCAGGACGGCGAGCGAAGGGCCTGGGGGGCTGGATTCTGGCGACGAGGAGAAGCGCGACCTCAGTCAGGCAGTCAGACTGAGGTCGTCGACATAAATGGTATGACGCGACTCCAAGGCGTTGAGGTTCCCGCTCAGCAAAACTGGTCTATTTCTTAAATGATCGCTTTGGCTAACTGCTGACCTACCGTCATGCCGTCGGCGCTCTTGACCGCCATCAAGTAAATGCCCTGTCCTTTGGATGCTTTGGCCCACAAGTGTCCCATTTGCGCTTTGGCCTGGCTATCGTCGTTGCTCACACGGTCGCCGCCCTTATATTCAACCACGAGCAAGCGTCCATCCTTCAACTTAGCCACGAAATCCGGATAGGTGCGGCCGGTAGCTGTAGGCAACCAGAATTGCGACGGATGAACCAAGTTGCGCACCCAGAATTGGACTTCCGACAATTGATCAAGCTCTATGGCGCACAGGAACTCCTCGGACAGGCTGCCATCCTTGCGCTTATGGGGCAGGTCACCCGGAACTGCGTAGTAATGTTTCTGCCACCTATAGTTGGCCACACATGGATTGCGCGACGGATAAGCGTTGGGGTCAAATCGATAGGCGTAGTCGAAGTTCGCCAGTACCGGCGCATCATTAGCAAACAGGGTACTTTGATAATTGGACTCTGATGACTTGAGTCGCGCACTCTTGATCTGCTCTTCGAGCTTTCTTGCTATTACGTATTTGCCGCGTACCAACTGAGCCAGATCAAATCCGCGCCGTGAAAGGGTACTGATAGCCTTGCGGATCCACTCTACGAGCTCGGGCTGAGTGATGTCGGATTGGCGTACCCTCCTATCAAGGAAGTCCACCAGCTCCGGCTCTGACCAGTTGCCAGCCATGCCTTGCAAATAGGCAACCTGAGGCTCGGTCACCGGCTGCCAGCCAACCTCATGCCCATCCAAGTCCACTATAAAAGTACGTGTACCTTCCTGATAGCGGAACGAGGACATGTCGGCAGGGTAATCGTTGATCGACCAGCCGTGGAGCTCCAGCAGCAGGTCGGAGGACACCTCGAGCGCGAGAGTGCCTTGGCGCAGCATGAGCTTGGGCACGGCGAACTCGGTCTGGCGCTGGGCTGGGGTAACGCGCACGGCGGCAGCGCGGGCGTTGTGGATGGCCAAACGCCGAGCCGCCTCAGGCCGCTGGCGTACGGGCAGCGTTTCCACAATGGCCTCCTGCGTGACTTCGTCCACTTGCCCTTCCACCGTCACCAAGAAGCCCTTCTTGTCCTGGCTGGGTTCCACCGTCACCCGATCGCGATCAGCGGCCGGGACGCCCGACAGGTCGGGGGCCTTGGGTAAGGTCAAGGTGAGTGTTTGTGGCAGCAGGCCCCCTCCCTCCCCGCCCTTGAGCTCGAACTCAGACTGCTGGATGGATTGAGCTGCTTCCACCGGGTTGAATCCCATATTCTCCAGGTCATCGGTGAGCTCCTGAGCGACTACGCCAAAGGCCGGGCTGACCACGTGCGAGTAGGCCCGGTTCAGATCCGGGTGCTGGCGTTTGCGCGCGTAAGGCATGCGCAGCACACGGCCGAGGAGCTGCTCGATGGCGGTGCCCGAGCGCTGCTGGGTCAACGAGCAGAGCACGTAAGCGAAAGAGCAGTCCCAGCCTTCCTTGAGCGCGTCCTTGGTGATGATGACGCTGACGGGGCATGCCGGATCGAACAGGTCGACGTCGTCAAGCTCGCGCTGATCTCCCGTGGCTATCCTGATCTCGGCTTCGGCGATGTTCTCGTTTTTGACCAAGTGGTTCTTGACCACTTCCACTGTGGCCGCGAGGTTCTTGTTCTCTGCCTGGACAAGCAGGATAGGTCGGATATAGTCAGGCTGCTCGCCTGGGGCTAGGGTAGCCAAATAGGCGCGCCGCTGGAGCGCGGATTGGAGGCACTCCTCCCACCCATCCGTGTGCTCCTTGAGCACAACGGGCAGCTTAATCATATCCTCGGCCTTGAGCTCGCTGGCGGAAACACGCACAAGCACGTTGCTCGCGTCTACATCGGGGGTGGCCGTGAGCTCGATGATGGCGCTTGGCGCCAGGCGCTCGTAGACCTTGTAGCTCAGCTTGGTGTTGGCGTTGTGGGCCTCGTCGGTGATGACCAGAGGTCGGTGAATCTTCAGCAGGTTGGCGAACGAAAACTTGGGACGGTCCTTGCCCTCCTTTAGCTCGAGCCCTTTTACCTGGCCGACCTTAAGGAAATGCGGCTCCAAATCCTCCTTGTCGTTGTAGAAGTCACGGATCTCCGTGTCGTCCACGCGGGCCGAGGCCATGGTACCGATGACCAAACACACATGATCCGTAAGGTCTTGGGGCCGGATGAGCGCGTTATCGGCGATATCGAACACGGCCACCTTGCCCACGCCAAACTTGGCTTCGAGCTCGCGGCGGTAGGGGTGCTTGACGTTGCGGAACGCTTCGAGCGTCTGGGCCTTGATCTGTTTGCTGGGTACCAGCCAGAGCACCAGTGGCATGGCCCGCTCCAAGTAGACCTCGGCAGCCTGATGGATGATGTGCGCTCCCAGCACCGTCTTACCGCCGCCGGTAGGAATGCGCAGCGCCACGTAAGGCACTGTCTCGAGTGACTGCAAGGGTACTTTGCTATCGCCGAAGATGGGCCGGTAGGTGGGACGGTTGCCGTCGCCGTCGGTTTCTGCCGTGGTGTTAAATGCGGCCGCAGGCCCTTCCACCCGGGCCTGGGCTAGGAATAGGCCCAGCCGCGTCAAACTTCGTTTTTGATATTCTTTCAGTTCCATGAATCAACGTGCCTTGATGTCGTAGGGGGTCTGGCGGAAGGTGATGGCCAAGGCCTTAAGGCGTTCTGTCCCCAGCCGGCTGGCTTCACCGTAGATGACTTTGGGGCCATCGTGCTCGGGCAGTTCCGACAGCACCTTCAGAGTGAGCACATTGCCGCCGTCCGGGCGCTTGTCTCCAAGTACCCCGTTGTAGAGCAGGTAATAGGCGGTGCCCTCGTGCATGCCGAGCAATGGGGACTTCTTGGCGCGCGAGGAGCGCGCCATGCCCGTCTCGGCGAACCAGACGTGCGCAGCTAACCATTGGAATTTGATGCCTTCGCGGATGTGGCCATTCTCGTCGAACACCGCGGGGCCGAGCTTGTAGAAGCGGAAGCCGCCACCGCCTGTTTGTAACCGTCCGACCGTCAGCGTTCTTGACGA
>NZ_JFJV02000265.1:0-140 GCF_000611145.1 Cupriavidus sp. SK-3
CCGTTGTCGCGTAGAATTGATAAGTTGTAACGGGCCAAAACTTTCGAAAATGTCCACTGACCAGATGCCCCACCTCATCCGAAGTGCCAGCCTGACGGGCTTCGCCGACCTGGCGCAGTCGGCTGGACTCGACCCCTTGG
>NZ_JFJV02000265.1:258-13121 GCF_000611145.1 Cupriavidus sp. SK-3
CGGACATGGAGGCGTTCGGCCTCAGGCTAGCCAGCCGCCGACATATCTGGGAACTCGGCCCCGTCAGCCTCGTGATCAAGCAGGAGAGCACGGCGCTGAGAGCGATCAAGACGCTGCTGGGCTACAACCGTGTGCTCAGTGACGCTCTGCTGGCCCGAGTCGATGAAGAGGACGACGTTGTCGTCATCCGCGAGGAATTGATATTGGGCAAGTCGGTCCCGACGCGCCAGGCGATGGAGCTGACGGTCGGCGTGATGTTCCAGGTGCTGCGCGACCTTCTGGGCCCCAAATGGGAGCCTCGTCTGGTTTGCTTCACCCATAGGCCGCCACGGGATCTGAGCTTTCACCGTTCCTTCCTCGGCAAGCGCCTCGAGTTCAACGGCGCCTTCAACGGAATCGTCTGCGCAGCAAGCGACATGACCCGTACACTGACCTCGACGCAGACCGGGCTCGCTAGTTTCGCGCGCCGCTTCATGGACTCCTCGCTCAGCCAACGCAAGCAGGGGTGCAGGGAAACCGTACGCCACCTGATCGCGGCCTTATTGGGCAGCGGCCGTTGCACGGTCGACAAGGTTGCGCAGCACCTGGGTGTCAGTCGGCAGACCCTGCACCGGCAACTGAGCCTGGAGGGTGAGCAGTTCAAGTCGGTGCTGAATTCCGTCCGCCGCGAGCGGGCGCTGACGCTGCGCGACGACAGCGACCATTCGCTGGATGACGCGGCCTCGATGCTCGGTTTCTCCTCAGCCAGCGCCTTTGCGCACTGGTTCCAGGCCAGCTTTGGCACCAGCTTCATCCAATCGCGGCGCGCGCGCCAGCGTGAGACAAAAGAACAAGTCCATGTGACCGCTGATCAATAGCTGCCAACCGGCTAATCGTCATAATTTCGCTTGTCGCGGGAAACTGCAAACTGAAGGAGGCAAGAGCATGGCACGCATGAGGATGGTCGATACGGACACCGTGGACCCGGAACTGAAGGACGTCTTCGAGAAGATGAAGCAGCAAGGCACTGTGCTGAACGTCTGGCGGATGATGGCCTGGTCCCCCGCGCTCGCCAAGGCCTGGGCGCCTTGCTCGCGCGGCCTTCGCAACGACCTGTCTGTCTCGCGCAAGCTGCGCGAGCTGCTGATCGTGCAGATCGCCTTGCGGCACGAATCCAGGTACGAATATGGACACCACGTGCACATGGCGCGGGCCGAAGGCGTCACGCCGGCGCAGCTGGCCGCATTGCCGGACGGGCGAGATGGCGCGTTGTTCGACGCTGACGAAGCCCTGGTGCTACAGCTCGCGGACGACCTGACGCATGCCAGCGGCGCGAGCGCAGCAACCGTGAACGCCTTGCTGGAGCGCTTCGGAGAGAAGCACCTGATGGAGCTGCTCGCGACCGGCGCGTTCTATTGTGCGGTAGCGCGCATCGTCAACTCGCTGGATTGCGAACTTGAACCTGAAGCCGGCTGAGTTGCTTGCCGGCGCGGGCGCGGCAGGAAATAAGTGGTCTTGCCGGCCTTGTCCACGGCCCGGTAGAGGTACTCATCCGGCGCGATAGTTCAGGCGAACGGAAGTCAAGCCGCTCAACCGCTACCATTTTGGGGCGGTGGCGCAGGATGGCCACCCGCAGCGTACCCGCATGCGCTCGACCAGCCGATCATAGCGGGCGCTGCGGGCCTTCAGGCCGATTCGCCGGCGATTCGCAGTCCGAGTCGAGATCTGCCGATCGAACTTGACGAGCCGCGCCATGAACGTCTGTCCGAGCAAGTCACCTTCGGAGGTAGAAAGCAGATTCTTGATGCCCACGTCGAGCCCGAGCACCACCATCCTGGGCTTGTATTTGGACTCCACGTCAACTCGCTAGTGTGTGAGAGGTTGATCTGGCAGAAATTCTTCCACTCGCCCTGGCGGTTCTCGAACCAGGTGTTGGTCTGCACCGGCAGGTGGATGGGCTTGCCAGCTGACAGCGTGGACAGCTTCACCCACCAGTCAAACTTGCCAGGCTCCTTTGCCTTCTCGATGACGGCAACCTTGTGATCGCGCGCCATATTGGCGCGACGCAGAAATCGGCTCGTGCAAAACTTTGGACGGCGTCAGTTCAAGAATGCGCTGGAGGCGTATTCAGAGCAGTATGGGTTCACTGTCTCGGACGTAAATCTGGCTTACACCAGTCAGACGTGCCACCGCTGTGGCTACGTGGACAAGAAAAATCGTAACGGGAATGCCTTCAAGTGTTTGTGCTGTGGTCACACAGCACACGCGGACGGCAACGCAGCACGCAACCACGTCGCTCGGGCGCGGGATACGGTCGGACGGTGAGCCCCACAATAGTGGTGCCACCACCTTACTAAAGTAAGGATTGTCCAACATTGCTTGGCACGGCGTGCTACCCCGCCGTTCTCGACCCTCGCCAGCGATCAGCCGGCGACGAATCTCTCTCCGAAAGGCGACCATTCGCTCCCCGGTCAGGAAACGTGTGACCAACTGCTCGCTCTTTCGAGCGGTCACTCTCAGAAAACTGACTGACCAGATCCGAAAATCCAGTCACGTTTTGCTGTGTGAGCACTGATAACTTTTGAGCCAAAAGACCGAAGTCTTTCGCAACCGTTATCAAGTGCCCACACTTATCGGTTGTTTGGTTGTTAAAGAAGCCACCCTTTCGGGTCACGTTCATCGGCTTTGCCGTTTGCGTTGCCGCGTCAGCAGCAGATCCCAGATGCTCCGGTAATGGTGACGTCAACTCGTGCTGAACGCAGATGTATTACGCCACAGTACCAAGACGACGCCCTCGCTGTCCGAAATGCAGCCACACTCGCGACCCGAGGATCTTCGGATCGACACCAGACCCGTGCCTGTCGATCAGACCCGCTCCATCGCTATTCCGAATGATTCGGGGGAACTCCAGGGCACCATGCATGCGTCCCGCTCGCCGGTTTGCATCTGCCGGGTTAACTGCCGACGCATGGAGTCGCACGCGGACTTCGCCCGGGGGTCGGTTGCAGCTGGGAGGCAAATGGCCGAATGCCAATGCCTCTTCGGCCCGCCCTCGTCTCTCGTACCAGATCGCCTTCAGCATGGCTGTTCATTGTTGTAGTCCCCAGCCTTGTCAAGCTCGGCTGCCACGAGGCCAAAGTGATGCCAGGGGACCAATCGAGAATTCGATTTTCCCCTTTGCACAGAACAGCCGCGCAAATTCGAAGACGAGCGCGGCCTCTCGCCCTTGCGGGGCGATTGCGCGTCGACCGTTCCCGGAGCTTTAATTTGCTGCAGGCCTGCATGGAAAGCATTTCGGATGACAGGACCGCTTCAAGATGTCCTGACAGGGTCGGTTGCTCCCGCTCCGCAGCCCGATCACTATCAGATCCACTGTCAAATCGCGTCTGGTCTCGTTCACGTCGCTACCAGCAAGCCGTCATCAACGTGTTGCGCAGCATAGTTCGCTAGTCGATCTGGATCCCTGCATCGGTTGCGATCTTCGACCATAGCTGCAGATCGCGGCTGACCATCTCGCGGAACTGCTCCGGGGTCTTCGCAGGTGGCGGCTCGAAGTTCATGGTTTTCATCGTGGCAGCCAGATCAGGAGACTTCTGGACCTTGTTGATTTCATCAGCCAGCCTCTTCAGGATCGCCGGGTTGGTGCCCGCCGGTGCGAAGACGCCGAACCAGCCCACCGCATCGAACTTGTAGCCCTGTTCACTCATGGTCTTGACATCGGGCAACTGCGGTGCGCGCACATTGCCTGCAATGGCAATGGCGCGGACCTTGCCGGAGCGCAGGAAGGGAATGGGCGCGCCCGGATCGGTCCAGCCGATTTTCACGACACCTGAAGCGAGGTCGGTCAACAGCTGATTCGAAGTCCGATATGGAACGTGATCGGTCTTCATGCCGGTCTGCTTCTTGAGCCATTCCATCGTCAGCTGCCCGGAAGATCCCGTGGACCAGGTGGCGTAGCCATACTTGTCCGGATTCGCCTTCACGAACTGGATCAGCTCCGGCAGGTTGCGAACCGGCAGATCGTTGCTCACCAGCAGCACCACCCCGCCCTCCGCAGTCTCCGCGATCGGCACAAGGCTCTTCTTCGGATCGTAGGGGATGGTCTTCAGCACGGCCGGGGCGATGACCATGTTCGATGCCGTGGTGTAAAGCAGCGTGTACCCGTCGGACGGTGCCCTGACAACGACGCTTGTCCCGACGACTCCGCTGCCACCCGGCCGGTTGTCAACGACGACCGGTTGCTTCAAGGAAACCGACAGGCGTTGCGCCAGCAGGCGTGCCAGAGAATCGGTGCCTGATCCTGCGGATGACGCTACGACCATCTGAATCGGGCGCGCGGGCCAGGCATCCTCCGCCCGCACCGGCGCGGAAGCGCACAACGCCGCAAGCGCTGCCGTGCCCAGCGCGGCCGCAAGCAGCTTTTGCATTTGAAATGTCATTGTCACCCTCCATATAATTTTGTTGGCGATCGCTCTACCTGCGTCCGTTCCAGGTGCATCGCTCTGGCAGCGAGGCAACGCTACTAACTACAAAGGCCACGCAGCCCGATGCGGTACCTGACGCGAAGCGCGGTGCAAAAAGGCTGCGTGAACCGTTGCCAGACCTCAGGCCGGCAGATTTTCTTGCTTGCGCAGGAATCCCTGGTGGCCACCATTACGATTGGGCGCGAAGCCATTGGCCTGGAGCGTTTCTTCCACGGTGTCATAGAACACGCCAAGCTTCAGGATCTCTCGCGTCTGCTGCGCCGTCGCGATGGGGCGACCGAATTCGCGCGCAATGCGCACCAGTTGCTTGATCTGCTCGACCGAACTCATCTTGCCCGTACGGGTCTGGTTCCAGAGCACATCCTCGATGCCGCATCGCACATGCAGGCCCAGGGCCATGCCAATCATATTGATGGGCAGCACATTGAGTACCGAGCTTTCCACCGTGACCACGGCACCATCGGGTACCGCACGCAGCATATTGGCCAGGTTGTAGATATTGGCCTGGTCCATGCCACCGCTGATCGCCACCCAGTTCATCACCAGAGGGCCCTTGTAGACGCCACGGCGAATCATGCGCTCGATGGTTTCGAAGCTGTTGATGTTGTAGACCTGGAACTCGCTCTGGATGCCGGCGGCCGTGAGGCGTCGGATGTGTTCCTCGGCCCAACTCGGATTCGAGGGCACGATCATGTCCTTGTATGTGTCGTACAGATGCGGGAATCCGCGCGACACGCCCTTGAAATCATCCAGGCCGGCATGCTCCGTCACGTTCATCTGCGTCGTGTTGACGGTTACCGTGACCTGATCGGGCTTCGGATCGAGTTCGGCCAGCATGTGCCGCGTGTCGTCGCTCAGCCATTTGGCGGCCTGGCCCTCTTCGGGCGCGAAGCTGATGGAGCCTCCCACCTGAATCACCATGTCGGGCACGGCGGCGCGCACCCCGGCGATCAGTTCGTTGAACATGGACAGACGCTTGCTCCCCTTGCCATCGGCTTCACGGACATGCAGATGCAGGACCCGGGCACCGGCCTCATAGCAATCCACCGCCTTCTGGATCTGTTCCTCCATGGTGACAGGGATATCCTCCGGGAAGTCCGCGGGAATCCAGCCCGGCGCATACGGAGCGGCAGTAATGATCAGCGGCTGCTGGTTCTCGGGATACAGGTGGCCGTCAAGGAAGTTCATGGTGATGGGTCTCCAGGATGAATAGTGAATATTGAGAATGTCGAACCATATGAGAGCGTTTCCCGGGGGGGAGAACCGTCAAATCACAAAGATGGACGAGCCCGTGGTCTTTCGAGACTCGAGGTCGCGGTGTGCCTGCACGGCATCCTCCAGCCCATAGCGCTGATTGATCTCGATGCGGATGCGGCCTGCCGCCACATGGCCGAACAGTTCATCGACCAGTTCCGCCTTTTCGGCAGGATCGGCGATATAGTCGGCAAGGCCCGGACGCGTCAGGTATGCCGAGCCTTTGCGTGCCAGGATTGCCGGATCGAACCCGGTGACCGGGCCGGAGGCGAACCCCACGCACACCAGCAGGCCACGACGCTTGAGCGAGTCGAGCGAGGCCATGAAGGTGTCCTTGCCCACGCTGTCGAACACCACGGACACGCCCACGCCATCCGTCAGTTCCCGCACGCGCTTGGCTACGTCCTCATGGCTGTAGTTGATCGTGTAATCGCAGCCATGGGCGCGCGCCACTTCGGCCTTGGCATCGGTAGACACCGTTCCGATCACGGTCAGCCCGAGCAGCTTGGCCCATTGCGAAATGATCAGACCGACACCACCCGCCGCGGCATGCAGCAGAATGGTGTCGCCCGCCTTGAACGGGTAGATCCGGCGCAACAGGTAGGAGGCTGACAAGCCCCGCATGGTCATCGCCGCGGCGACTTCGCAACTGATTGCCTCCGGCAGCTTGATCAGCGGCGCGGCAGAGATCAGCCGCTCCGTGCTGTACGCGCCCAACGTATTGGTGAAGCCCGTATAGGTCACGCTGTCGCCGACCGCCAGATGGGTGACGCCGGCCCCGACGGCTTCGATCACGCCGGCGGCTTCGTTGCCGATGCCGCTGGGAAGCGGAACCTGATAAGTGCCGCTGCGGAAGTAGGTGTCGGCAAAATTCAGTCCTACGGCCACGTGACGGACGCGGACCTCTCCCGGCCCCGGCTCGCCAACGGTGGCGTTCTCGAAACGAAGGACCTCGGGCCCGCCCGTTTCGTGAATCCTAACGACTTTCGCCATGACGTCTCCTGTTCGTGTATCGGATATGAAAGTGCACCTGCGGCTTGCCGATTGGCTCGCCAAGAGGGACAACCTGTGTGGCGAATCATCAGGCCGGGCATGGCTTTGCGCTTTCCCGTATGCGTCTTACGCTTTCCCTTTTGTGACAAGAATCTGCGGTGCCCTCTCACGTTGGCGTCGGCAACGCGCAAGGGTGTAGTCGCGAACTGGCGCCACATACCGTGGATTGACTTTGGGAGGGGAGAATTCGCCCCAGGCCGAGAAGCGAGGGATGAGGTAAGTCCGGTGGCTCACGGAAGCCGGCCATTTGTCTGGCAGCTGCTGCCCGCGACCGCTGAGCGGTTGCCGGACTCGCCCGTTACCGGCACACGTATGTGCTGCCGCCGACGCCCGACGAAGAGCGCCCCTGCTGCTACCGGCGATCGGCCGACTGGGACGGTTTTGTCCGGAAATCGATCCTCGGTTTGGTTACTTGAGCATCGATGCCGATGTCCGGTGTAGGCATTCTGATGCCCGGCCCTGGTGCTGAAAATGGTTGCACCTGCAAGCATCCTGGCCGCGTGATCCATTGCGCGCCCTGTCAGAGGACAAGCGACTCCGCTAGTCTCTACCTCGGCTCAAAGTCGATCGTCAGTCATGTTCGAGCTGTCCTGCAAGAGCTGCCTGCTTGCGGGTGAGTGGCGCCTGGCCAAGGGGGCGAAAGATTTGCGCCGCTGCCAGTTCGCGCTTGTCGGGCTCCTTTTTCATCGAAAGCCCCGGAGGATTTTTCCTCGCCTTACATTAGGCGATTTTTGGCCGTTTCGGCGTAGTCTCAAGAATGTTGGGCGTTCTCGCCGCTGCCGTTGCCTCTCAGCAACTGTCGAAAAGCGTACTTTTTGAGGAATTTCGCTTAGAAATCAAAGAGTCGTAGCGATATGCTTGCTCTTACACATGGTGTTCATGGCCCGCACGAACCTTGTTCTTCAACATCATCCGTGGGCTGCGCACCAGCATTCACCACGCGCGTTCGGTTCGCCGAGCTGGCCGGCATCCGGGCGATGACGAAACGGTGAAGCTCTATCAATAGCATCGCGACCCACGACGAGGCGCTGTGCCAACTATTGGGCTCGGTTCGCGCCAATCCTGTATCGGGCAACCAGGTATCTAGCAATCTGGTTACGGATTTCCGCCATGCGGTCTGTCTCAGCATCGGATGACTTGGTATGGTGCCGCCATCAGATTAATGTCGCAGGGTATTGAATCGTCGCCAAGATGCTGGACAACACAAATGGCGCAAGTTGCTGGGCGTTCGGCCGTCGTGATTGCGCCGTGATGGCGTTTTTGCCGCGCATAACACGATTGGGGGATAGTCGGAATGGAGACTCATATTCATACTCGCCAACGGCAGTCCGACTGCCGAACCGTGGTTGACTCCAAAGGCCACCCGGCCCTGTGGGGATCTTTACACGGCATAACAATTAAAAAGGCGACAGCACGCCTTGATGAAGTCGCGCAAAAAAACATCCGGCTAAACGCCGAAGCGAGAGGGGTCAAAATGAGAGGCATTTCCATTCGCGCTGCCGTCACCGGCCAGGCGCCACAGATTATCAGCATCCTCGAACAATGCGGGCTTGATGCTTCGGCCCTCAATCTATTTGCAACTACATTCCATATCGCCGTCACCGAATCCTTGATCGTCGGTTGTGCTGGCGTGGAACGCCATGGTGACACCGCAATCATCGGGCCCGTTGCCGTGCTTGCCGATTACCGCGACCGAGGTATCGCTTCGTCTCTGGTGCAAGCTGCGCTCATGCGCGCCCGGGCAGGAGGCTGTCGACAAGCGGTGATGTTAGCGATGCGCTTTGCGACTTACTTTAGTCGTCACGGGTTTACGTTGATGCCGCGCCGCGCGCTACCGGCAGAGGTACAAGCGTCGCAGGCATATCAATGGCAGGCCAATCCGTCCGATGTCTGCATGAAATACGACCTGATCTCCGGCTGACGTCCCGTCTTACGGTCACTTCCGACCCGCGTCGGGCCGGGGAGCGCCGTGATCGACGCATGGAGGCTCTCCGATAGTCTCAGTACGCAATGCTCGCACTTCCTGCCGGATTTGCCCACCCGGTTTTTTGGCGACTCCCTTGAGCGAACGAAGTCCATCTTGGTCTCCTCCGAATGCTCACTGCAGGAAGGCAAAGCTGGTGGGTGTCGCCCCCGGTCGGGGACACTCTCCCCCAACCCGGTTCCGCTCTCCCGAACCCCGCTCTTCCCCAGGGTGTGGGGACTTTACTTCTGGGGAACCAGAACTTTCAGACACCCGACACGGGGGTGCGTCGGGAGAAAGCCTCGAAATGACACATATTTCCAGAAGTAATAAGGAACGTGACTTTTATGCGCACGACGTCAACTGCTCGAGCGCGCGCTCGGCGCAGCTAGCGGTACTGCCCCGGCTGCTGGAGCAATCGGAGTGACAGCGAGGCGCGCCCTGCATCCATCAATGGATCCCCCCTTCCGGCGCCCGATAGAGAAGGCGATTGATGGTCATCAACGGGCAGCCGCGACGTCGCCAAACGCGCCGATCGGGGCCCTCGGCCAATCCGCATCCGTCCGATCCGGCATAATGCGCGGCGCACCATGGCGCTACGGGATTAAACTAAGTGATGCAAATGAAGCCAGACATCTCTCGCGAAGAGACCTCACAAAGCACGGACGGGAGCGACGACTGCCCCTTGCGCTGGTTCGACGCGGATCGCGGTGCATTCGAATCGCTCGAGCGATTGATCGCCGAGCATCCGGCGGAATTCTTTGCGGGCGAGCGTTTTGATCCGGTTGGCGCGTGCGCCACACGCGAGGCGGTGTTCGCGTCGGTTGAGCTGCCCGAGACGCCGACATCGCCGCAAGCGCATGCCGATCATCTGCTCAACGACGTGTTTCGGCACGTGATGCCCGTGGCATCGCCCACTTTCGTCGGACACATGACGTCGTCGCTGCCGTCGTTCATGCCCTCGCTCGCCAAGGTGGTGGCAGCGCTGAACCAGAACGTCGTGAAGCTCGAGACGTCGGGCGCGCTGACAGGCCTCGAGCGCCAGGTCATCGGCATGCTGCACAAGCTGGTGTTTGCCCAGGACAGCGCGTTCTATGCGAGATGGCTGCACGATGCCGACCACGCGCTCGGCGCGATCTGTTCTGGCGGCACGGTCGCCAACCTCACCGCGCTATGGGCGAGCCGCAACAACCTGCTGGGCGCGCGTGATGGCTTCGCCGGCATCCATCGCGCCGGACTGGTGGCTGCGCTACGCCATTACGGCCATGACGGGCTTGCAATCGTCGTCTCGGAGCGCGGGCACTACTCGTTGCGAAAGGCAGCCGATGTCCTTGGCATCGGGCGAGACAATCTCGTGCCGGTCGGGGTCGATGCAGACGGTCGCATGCGCATCGACCTGCTGCGCGACACCATGCGTGACCTGCAGCAGCGCAACATCCGGCCGATGGCGATCGTCGGCATAGCGGGAACGACGGAGACGGGCGCGGTCGATCCGCTCGACGCGATTGCGGATGTTGCTCAGGAGACCGGCTGCCATTTCCACGTGGATGCCGCATGGGGCGGCGCAACATTGCTGTCTGAGCGCGAGCGCTGGCGCTTCGCGGGCATCGAGCGTGCTGATTCCGTCGTCATCGATGCGCACAAACAGTTCTACGTGCCGATGGGTGCCGGCATGGTGCTATTCCGGAGCCCGGCGTGGACGCAGGAAATCATCCAGCATGCGAACTACATCGTGCGCAAGGGCTCGGTGGACCTGGGGCGCCATACGCTTGAAGGATCGCGCGGCGCGGCGGCAGTCATGCTCTATGCGAACCTTCATCTGCTCGGTCGCAAGGGGTTGGCGCAGTTGATCGATCGTAGCATCGATAACGCCCGCTACTTTGCATCCCTGATTGCGCAGCAGCCGGATTTCGAACTCGACAGCCACCCGCAGCTTTGCATCCTGACCTATCGCCATGTACCCGAGACCGTGCGTGCCGCGCTGGCAACGGCTTCGGCCGACAGGCGCGAGAAGATCCTGGACGCGCTGGATGCGCTGACCATCAGCATTCAGGAAATGCAGCGCGATGCCGGCCGCTCGTTCGTATCGCGCACGCAGTTGATGTCGACACAGTGGGGCGGCCGCCCGATTGCCGTTTTCCGCGTGGTACTGGCCAACCCGGATACGACGCATGCCATCCTGCGGGACATCCTCGACGAACAGCGCGCGCTGGCGGCGGTCAGCCCATGCATGGCGCCGCTGATGGCGCTGGTGGGGGCGCCGGACGCCGCGTGAGGCATTTGCAGCTGGCGGGCGTCATTCGTCGACCGTGTGTCGCCGGTAACGGTCCGCCGAGTACCGTCATTGACTGACTCGTAGATTCGGTGGGCTCTTCGGCGGATTGCGCATTGCCGCGACCTCCGGCATCTGTGGGGCATTAGCAAAGCGCGTCTATCCAACGAGAGATCAGGATTGTGATTCCTGTCGTCAGGGTTCGAGTCCCATCAGCCACCACAACGATTCTTTACTTATCAAGAGCTTACGGAAAACATCCCGTTTCATGATGCGCAACTTCCAACGAGATTGGGAGTTTTCCAACGGCGTACCGCTCAGTCGCGCCGTTTTGCCATGGGCTGCAATAATGCCTTGAGGTAAGCGGCAATGAATTCCGAACACCTTCGCGCGGGCTCAAATCCCGGCTCATTCCAGCAATGCGCGAATGAGTTTCTGCACGAGTTGTTCATGTTGCTCCAGCGCCTCATCAAGCGTGCGGGCTCCATAGCTCTCGTTTTCTTCCGCCATCTTCCCAACAACGCGAGTCACGAACAGCGGTGTGTCCCTCGGTGCTCGCTCGGACACCCCGCGGAAGCGAGTAGTGACCATGACTCCGCAGTCTTCCATCAGCGTGCGGCGGAAGATCAGTTCGTTTTCAGCCATCCAACGCGACCACTCGGCCTGGTCCAACACCTGGACAGGCCGGTTCTTCGCATCCAGGATATAGAAACGACTCCATCTGGGTGATACCGATCGGGATCTCATAGGAGGATGATCAGAGTGCGTTGCAGCCCGTCAATACTGAATGGTCTCCCTTAAGGGTAGTGGAGAACGTGCGCCCACCGATAAGTCGATCCCATGCCCTGGGCACGGAAACGGATGATTTGTGATGATGCCGTGGCTGGAATGGGATGACCGGCTAACATGTCGCGATCCGGAGGTGGCGCGGAGCTTTGTCGCACTGCCGTCGGCGAATGCAGGCCATCGCGAAGCTGCAAAAGCGCTACCGGCAAACCCGCTTGGCTAGCAGAGGCTGGCGATACGTTGATGCTGTCGACCACCGGTTCGGGTGCAGCCTGTGGCCCTATCGGTAGCTCAGCACCCGGAGGCAGCGTGAATCTAATCGTAGGTTTCCCAGAAGAGCCCTCGCGCGAGGTCTCGCTCGAACTCGACTGTCCAGGACGTGCCGTGTCCGACCGTGTAGGCCTGACGGGCGCCAGTAAGATTTGCAGCCACGGCCACCCGACGAGTACTGTGGCTTACGCCTTCCTCGTGAGGGCCGCCCTCATCAAAGGCGACCGTGAATTCTTCGCGGATCCGGCCATGCTTCTTGCATGCCGACTCGAAGTCCTTTTGCTCGTGCAGCGGTAGTTCTTCGAAGACCTTCTGACCCATGATATCTCCCGGCAACTCTTACTCTGGAACCCCAAAGATGACGTTCACCGCGGCCCTGCCCGCGACCTCCGCGACGAGATGCCCCCAGCGACGGGCGAATGCCCGCCATCGACCTTGATTCACTTGCCAACTGCCGCCGCGCCAGATGGCTTCACGGACCTACGATTTGGAACAAGACATCGAATATGTCCTCAGCGGCGCTGACCAAGTCAACGCCGCTCGCGAACGCGCGATATTCGGTAAAGCGATTCATGAGACTCTACTCATTTCTGAGATCCATCCCAAGGCCGCCCGCCAACTCACAGTCAATGACACCGGCTGCATATGCGAAAAGCCATGCTTCCGCTTCCTCGGCCGTCTTGGGTGGCTGAGTCCAGTCCGGCGTAAATCGAACTCCGACACTCTGATCCGGACCCGAAATCTGCACCCGGCCAAAGTGTCCGCCAGAATTGACGCCATCGGGCATGACGCCATCGGGCAT
>NZ_JFJV02000265.1:13140-16953 GCF_000611145.1 Cupriavidus sp. SK-3
GCCATCGGGCATGACGCCATCGGGCATGACAAGCCGAACCTTGAACCCCTTGTACGAATGTTCACTTTCATGCATGCGAATCTCCAAGTAAGTGAGATGAGCCTAACACCAGCATCAGGCGTGAAGTTGACCCGAGTCAAGACAAATCAAAGCCAGTTTGTGCTCGCTGCGGTACAACAGATCACCGATTTGCCCCGCCCGGTCCGGTGGATTAAAGAATGAGGTGAGCACGTCTCTCACTCTGAATGAGCTTGCAGAGCTAGCGGGCTGCGGGTCGATCGAGCCATAGCTGCATGAAGCGCCGGCCCGGAAGGCGTGCTTGGCCGTTCGTCGAGAACATCGCAGGTGTGCCGGAGGTCTGCCTGTGCGAACTGGAAGCGCGTGCCATTGGGCATGGAGACTACATTCTGGCGGGCCACCTGCTGAAAGACTCTACGCTCACCTGGGAGTAATTGGAGAGCCCCGCTAACTGCGTAGTCTTCAGGCGCCCATCAGGCTTCGGAAGACCTAGGTCTGGCATCAATAAGGTCTAAAGCTCGCACGCACAGCAAATCACCACCTCAGCAACAATAATGCGGCACACTCGGCACGCCTATTCATCTTCCTGCGATGGGGATAATCGAATCTACCTACGAACAATCCCTACGCGCAAAAGCGCGAGGACAAACGTAGGATACGGGGACGAGCTTGGCATGAAGGAGTGCCTCATGCGCCCCCGCTACGCAACTGAAAATGATTTCCCCGAGGTGGAGGCGCTCATGCGTGCTTGTGCACTACCCGTCGAGGGGGTGCGCGCACATATCGAACGGTACGTTGTGGCCCGTGACAACGCGGGCCTTCTTGGATGTGCCGGTATCGAGCAATATGGCTCAGTCGGTCTCCTGCGAGGGTTAGCCGTTGCTCAGCGTGCGCGGTCTGCTGGCCTCGGAGAGCTTCTGATTTCCACCATCGTCGCTGATGTCCGGCAACGTGGTGTCGAGTCGATTGTATTGCGAACGACGTCCGCTTCTGCCTACTTCGCACGCCTCGGGTTCGCGCCAATCACCACATCAGAAATGCCTCGTGCCTTGCTCCCATTGACGGAATTTCCGCCAGGCAATACGGCTGAAGGTATCGTGATGCAGACTGCCTTATAGGAAGTGCAAACACGATGTAGACCAGCTTCCCGGCTTGTACGGCGAATTGCTCAACCTGGTCTCCTGATCTCCCCTGCCACCGGTGCGGCATCGGCGCGGTCAGTCGTGTAAGCTCATGCCGTCCGCAAACATGCTTTTGAGCACCTGCTTTTGCGCCTCGCTCAGCCGTCCCTTCGGCAGGTCGATCACGACCCTGAGCCGCAGATCGCCCGTGTCATGGTTGACAGCGTGTCGCAGGCCCTTCCCCAACAGCCGGAGGATCTTCCCCGCGCGCGTCATGGGCGGCACCTCGACGGTGTAGGACTTCCCGAACACGTCGACGTGCACCTTCCCGCCGATCGCGGCGGTTGCAAAATCCACCTTAACTTCCCCAATCAGGTCGAGGCCCTGAAGTTTGTAGCTTCCAGCCTTCAGCACCTTGATCCTGCACAGTGCGTCGCCATCGGCCCCGCCATTTCCCCCGGGTGTGCCACCACCGACGATGCGAACCATCATGCCATCGACGATTCCACCACGAACCTCCGTCGCAATCTTCCGTTCCGTTTTCGCGTGACCGCTCCCCTTGCATGTGGCGCAGACGTTTGTCCTACCCGAATAGTCGCATTTAGAGCATCCTTCGCCAGCGCACGCCTTACAGCGCGACGCGGCCCGCGCCCATCCCGTACCGCCGCAGGCATCGCACGGACCGACGTATGGAACCTTTACCTCGATCGTTCCCCCGTTGACCGCAGTCTCGACGGAGATCGATGCCTTGCACTCAATATCCTCGCCGCGTACAGGCGGCGGGGCGCGATGCCAGTAGGAACCGAATCCGGCCGGCTTCGCCCTTCCCGAAGACTGGCTTGCGCCGGCGCCGAAACCAAACGATCCCGTGCCAGACCCGAATCTAGTCTCGTCCAGCGAGTCGTCATAGGCTTCACGCTTCCGTTCGTTGCTCAGTGTTTCGTAGGCGTGCTTGATTTCTTTGAAGCGGGCGGTGGCTTCGGACTGGCTTTTCGGGTTGCGATCCGGATGCCACTGCATCGCCATTCGCCGATAGGCGTCCTTGATCTCTGCCGCAGAGGCAGTTTTGGCAAGGCCCAATGTGGTGTAGTGTGTCTGCGACGTCACCGCTCGACCCTCGTTATTGTCGTCCTGTCGCGGGTCATTCTAGCGCAGCCACCGCCCTCTCCGAACGGCATGGCCAACTACTGCAGATTGTATCGCTTGGCTTCGCTGACTCACGCAGCGCATATTCCACGATCGGCCCGTTCTTGCTCTTGCAGAGGATGAGGCCAACGGTTCGCGGTCCAGGTTTTCACCTGAAATTCGCCCATGGGTTGTCGCTAAAGCACGGAACCGATGGCCGCATACGTGGAAGGTAAAGGTGCTCTTCCGGCCGACCCAAAGTCCCTTCCATTCGACTACTCCATGAAGGGGAAGCGAGGAAGCCGGGGCAGCAACCGAGACGGCGGACCACTTAACGCTCTCGGACTGGATGTAGGCGCCGAGCGCCTCGGGCGTCGACCCCAACGGGACGATGCCGTCGAGCGTGAAGCGCTTGCGCAGGTCCGAGCTCTTGATCAGTTCCGCGATTTCGGCGCTGAGCTTGGCGACGATCGGACGCGGCATAGGCGCGCGACCAAGATCGGCGCCCTTCCGCGCCGTTGGCCACGGCGTCGAGCGATGCCAGATGCGACCCGGTGCGCACCGTGCCGGAGAAGAAGCGGCCGCTACGCGCCAGCTGTGCCACCGCGTAGCGCAGCGCGTTCATGCCGCTGTGCGAGCCCTCGTCGTTATAGGCCGCGCGCAAGCCGCGGCACGCGGCGAGCGTGGCGGGCCCGTCATTGGCCCGTACCACGATGGCGCTGGTATAGCTGGCGCCATCGCGGCCCGGCGCATCGAAGAGTGACGTGCCAATGATCCGCACATGGCGCCGCAGGCCCTGCACCAGCGGATAGCCGCAGGTTTGCGAGAGCAACAGGTCCGGCCGGCGCCAGAATTTGTGCAGCGCCTCCACCGTCCCGGCGGGCTCGACGACGCTCAGCTGGAGCGGGTCGCGTTGCCGCGCGAGCAGGTCGGCCACGCGCGCGATCAGCGCCAGCCAGTCCGTATGCGGCGCGGGTGTCAGGTTATACATGGGTAGCGCGGCCACCCAGTGCTTGCGTTCGGTCATCGGCCGGGCTTCCACGTTTACCCCGCCAGTTGCGCACGGGCATCGTTGCTGGCCTGCCCGCTTCCTGTTGCAACGGGCACCGCTTCACGTACAGGAGCGCGAAACAGCGGATGTACCACGGGCGCGGCCGTACGCAGCGCGAAGCGCGCGAGCCATTCGCCGTAGCCGTGTACCACGACACCGCCGCTGCGCCGCTGGTAGTCGGCCGCGCGGCGACGATAGATACGTCCCAGCGCGAACCAGGGCAGCGCGGGCAAATCAAGGTGGACAAGGTGATAGTTGTTGTGGAGAAAGAGCAAACGCCATGGCCACGCGGCCTCGTTGATCACGCTGCGGCATGCCGGCAAGGCATGGGCACGGTGTTCCTGGAACGAGCGTACCGCCGACAGCGACAGCGCCGGATAGGCCACGCCGGCCAGCATCAGCCACGGCGCGATACCGCAACTGCTGTCGAGCCAGGCCAGCAACGCGGCCAGCGACAGCAGGTGCGCAAGCCACATCGGCAGGGCGCGCAGATCGCCG